>JBMFWM010000005.1:30576-50419 GCA_049965275.1 Thermoplasmata archaeon
TTATCTGCACTTTTAGTGAAGTTCAGTTCCATGAGCACCTGGTTCGCAAGCGTTGCCATTGAACCTTCCCTTATGTGTATTTTCTCATAGTGGTTTTCTCTTACAAGCGATGCGATTGCAACTGCTTCCTCCAGTTCAATCATGTCATTGCATATCACTATGCCCTTTGAAACCTTCTTAATCCAGTGGCCAGATCTTCCTATCCTCTGGGCCATCTTGTTCACCTGTCTGGGCGAATTGAACTGTATTACGAGATCCGCCAGGCCAATATCTATGCCAAGTTCGAGGGACGATGTGCATATCAATGCGCTAATTTTTCCACCTTTGAAGTCACGCTCCGCGGATTCCCTGGATTCTTTCGAGAGGGATCCGTGATGCACAAGCACAGGTATATCGCCCAGCCACATCTTTAGCCTGAATGCTATGTCTTCCGCGGTGCTCCTGGTGTTAACAAATACAAGGGTACCCCGATGGCTGCCAATCAACTCCCAGATTCGGCTCACTGCACCGGCGTACTGTGGGTCGCATCCCATCTTTTCAACAATATCCTGGGAAGCAGGAGGAGGAATTTCCACCTGAATGTTGATAAGTTTCCTGATATCAGCCTTTACAATCGATGTCTTTCTACCAGGATTTACGAATTTAGCGAGATCTTCCGGGTTCCCGACGGTTGCCGATAAACCTATGACCTGAAATCCACTCGAAAGTTTCCTGAGCCTTTCTAGTGCAACAGCAAACTGTGATCCCCGCTCATTCTGCGCAAGTTCATGCACCTCGTCAACAATAACATGCATGACAGATTCCAGAAGAACACGCAACCTCTTACCGTTAAGCATGATCTGCAGCGATTCAGGAGTCGTTATGAGAGCGTTAGGAGGATGGACAACTATTTCTCTCCTCTCTTTGTCTGTAATATCGCTATGCTTTATCATCACAGACAATCCAGCTTCCTTCCCATATTCTATCAGCCTGCCGAGCATATCTCTGTTGAGGGCCCTAAGCGGCGTTATGTATAGCGTCGAGATCGCCTTATTACCCTCGGAAAGCATCTTGCTGAAGACAGGAAGAATGGCTGCCTCTGTTTTTCCGCTGCCGGTTGGAGCAAGCAGCAGTACATCCTCACCGGCCAATATCAAAGGTATAAGTTTTTCCTGTGGAAGGGTTGGCTCGATAATTCCCTTATCTGCCAGAGATGCCCTCAACTTCTCGTCAAGGAGCTTAAAAACATCCATAAAAAGCCTCTAAATTTCCCCAATTCTTACCATATAAACCTAAAATGAGTATTTCTCCTATGAGAAAACTCATAACAATAATTTTAAAGATTAGAAACCATCATCATCATCGTCGTCATCGTCATCATCATCGTCTCCATACCAGAACGGGACAAACATGGCACTACCTCCGCACCAAAAGTTTATTCTGGTATATAATCCATTCTGGTCTCTCACGATCTGAATGTTCCTACCGCATTAAAAATTGGAACATTTATTGCACCTACAATAATTCAGAGTTGCTAAAATAATGAAATTAAATCATTGATGAGAGCCCATTTGCCCATGCTTTTCTCGCGTCTTCCACTTTCAAGTCTATCAGATTCATGTCCATATTCTCTACCAAGATGCGGTTTCCACCCGTTGTTCCCAATTTCCTTATAGTTGCCGACACCAGATTTTCAAGCATCTTTTCTTTGTCGGGAGGAACCTCAATGAGTATTCTGTTACCACCTTCGGCAAAGAGCTTGTTTATCGGTCTGCCTCCTCCTGTCTCGGAAATGTCAATGGAAGCACCAATTGATCTACCGAAAGTCATCTCGAAAAGGGCGTTGAGAAGACCCCCATCTGATATGTCGTGTGCGGCAAGTATTACGTCATCTGAAATAAGAGCTTCCATACTTTTTCTGACACTAGAAAGCTCATCTAGATCCACAAACGGGGCGCTAGTATCCTCATAGCCCATGTGATGGAGCAAGCAGCTTCCAGAAAGATCCCCATCCTCATTACCTATCAGGTATACTGAGTTTCCTGAACCAGTAAAGAAGGAAGGAATTGCCTTCCTTACATCATCGACAATTCCGGTCATGAATATTACGGGAGTAGGTTTGATATTCTGCTCTTTGTTCTGATTATATAAGCTCACATTACCAGAAACAACAGGCAGTGAGAACTTCTGGCAGAAATCCCGTATGGCACGAAGAGATTCGACGAACTTTCCAAGCTGCGCAGGATCTTCTGGATTGCCGAAGTTCATTGAGTCGACTACAGAGTGCGGAACCCCACCGCTCACCAGTATATTCCTGTAAGCTTCAGACATGGTATTCAGCGTTCCTCTATACGGATCGCCTGCCACCATAATTGGTCTGGAATCCGAAGTCAGTACAAGCCCCTTGTATGAATCTTCGAGTGGTTTAATTATCGCTGCATCAGAATGCGTTTCAGCATCTATGGAACCAGTGAGGGGACCTACGATAGTTGATCCCCTGACGGTGAAATCATATGTCCTGGCCACGGGTTCTCTGGAGCATACATTGAAATCTGCGAGCATCTCGAGGGCGAAGGCATTCAAATCTGAAGGTTCCTTTGGCTGGATTCTGGCAAATCCCTTCTTTTCTGGAAGGGTGTAGTTCCTGCAATATACGGGTCCAGAGGTCATGAATGCTAAATCAAGGTCAAGCACAGTCTCTCCATGAAATTCAATTTTAAGATTGCTGCCTTCTTTTACCCTCGCGATAACTGCATGATCCAGCCCCCAGGATTCAAGTATAGCATCCAGCGGGGGAAGATTCTTGTCAGAAACGGCCATAAGCATTCTCTCCTGGCTTTCACTGACCCATATTTCCCAGGGTTGCATGTCCGCTTCCTTGAGAGGCACTTGATCCAGATAGACTACTGCAGAGAGGCCACCGGCATAGCATAATTCGCCAACTGCGCTTGATAACCCTCCCCCTCCGAGGTCCTTCATTCCATCCAGAATACCGGCTTCGGTCGCTTCCAGTACGGCATGTGTGAGTGCTTCCTCTGTTACGGGATTTCCAAGCTGTACAGAACCTATATCCTCTTCTCTCTTCCCGGATACTGATCTTGAGGCGAAGTTCACCCCATGAATACCATCCCGGCCAGTCTTCCCGCCTGCCACAACAAGGAGATCACCGGACTGCGTAACACGGCTTCTCACAATATCCTTCTTTCTGGCAATTCCAATGCAACCGGCATTTATAAGCGGATTTCCTGAATAGGATCTATCAAAGGCAAGGCTTCCGGCCACGGTTGGTATTCCCATCCTGTTTCCGTAGTCCCGGATTCCTGCAACCGCACGATTGAAAACGAATCTCTGATCAAGCTGCCCCTCTCCATGACCGGACTTTAGGTCCCCGAAAAACAGCGAATCCAGGAGGGCTAAAGGTTGTGCACCCATGCAGAGGACATCCCTTATTATCCCACCAACCCCAGTAGCTGCACCTCCATAAGGCTCAATCGCACTTGGATGATTGTGGCTCTCCATCTTGAGTACATATACATACTCGGAATCGAATTCCACGACACCTGCATCATCCTCCATTGCCAGAACGACATAGTCCTGGCGCAAACCGGATAGATACTTCTTTAGGTAGAACTTGGAGGACTTATAGCAGCAGTGTTCCGACCATGCCTGAGCCATTGCATGCACCTCAATGTCTGTTGGGTCTCGCCCTAACGACATGAAATAGTTCTTCAGCATGATCATTTCGTCGGCGCTAAGTCCCAGTTTCATGCGCTTGCTTATCGCAGGGAGTTTGGCATCATCAAACCCGGTCAACTTAACCGTCCGAGCAGCCTTTCTTTTTCTTCCAGGCATTATTCATCTCTCTCGTATATCTTATATTGCTGGATCACGGGATTAACAAGCAGGTCTCTCGCGATCTTTTCAACCTGTGCTTTACCTTCCTTGTCACTGACGTCGAAAACATACTCTTTGGCAATCTTAATTGATTTTAACTTATCAAAACCAAGCGTAAGTGCATTCTTTTCCACAACAGATGATTCAGGATCTTCAACACCTTTCTTGTACTCAATTCTGAGTGCAATCTTCATACCGGCTAATCTGTTTTGAGAATAAAAGCACAGTGATTGATATCATAAAGGATGTTTCGTTTTGTGTTAATATGATAACAATAATCTCATATAAGTAGGAATGAATGAACTCGCATGAGCGAAGACATCCAGAAAACTTCCCTGACAGTCTCAATCACAAGACTTCCCGCAGATAGATGGGAGGATTACAGGAAGATAAGGCTTGAAGGGCTTAAGGTAGAACCAATTGCATTTTCTAGTTCTGCTGAAGATGAGGAAAAAGCGCCAGAGTCACTCTGGAAGGAGAGAATAATAAACCACATTTTTGCGCAAAAGGGATCTGATATAGTTGGTGTTATTGGATTACTTTTCAGGGTCAGGGGAAAGCAGAAGCATATTGCAGATATTTTTGGATTATTTGTTAAAGAGCGATTCAGAGGTATAGGGATAGGAGATCTGCTCCTAAAGGAAGCAATCAAGGCAGCCTCTTCCAGAGAAGGCATAAAGAAGATAGAACTTGGTGTTATAGAGGATCAGAGACCGGCTATTGCACTATATGAGAAGAATGGTTTCCAACGTGTCGGTACATTCTCGTGTGAATTGCTTGTTAATGGTAAATGCCATAATGAAATATTGATGGAGAAGCTTTTATGAGAAAAATAGCGTCTAATTCAAATCCATTCAGGCAATCAATCCTTAAACGCCTTGATTATAGGTGTCAGTGAATCGAGAATAGATGAAGCGCGTTCGGCTACAGTCCCTGTTACAACAATGTCAGCACCGGCGTGCGATACAGCTTCTGCCGCTTCCGGTGTTCTTATACCTCCACCCACTATAACGGGAATACTGATCTCGTTTTTAGCTGCACGTATCGTTTCAGGGGGAATGTGCTGAGGAGCACCGCTTCCGGCCTCAAGATAAACGAGCTTCATTCCAAGTAGTTCTGCTGCGGCAACATAAGAAGAAGCAAGCTTTTTATCATCCCTTCCCACCAGATTTGCCTCGCCGACTTTTCCTACCGTCATGCCGGGTTCAAATACAATATAGCCCATCGGTATTGTCTCTATACCGAGGCTTTTTACGAAGAGGGAGGAAGCCACCTGGTACCCCATTATGAATTTTATGTTTCTTGAGTTCAAAAGCGACATGAAGAAAATAGCATCAGCTTTTCTTGAAATCATCTCATTTGAGCCCGGAAATAAGATAGTCTTCAGGCCGCTGGCCTTCTTAATCTCATTGACAGTGGAATCAACCATATCACTACTTACGCTGGTTGATCCGCCAATCAGGATATAATCCGATCCTGCCATTCCCGCCTCTCTGGCAATCTTTCCTGCTCTTTCTGCTGTCTGGCTTGCCGGATCAATGAGTGTCATGTGCAGTTTCCTTCTGCCATAAGCCGCAAGAATCTCATCAATTATTTTCATACCACTCCACCTACCGTAAAGGCAACCAGTCCGAGGATCATGGCAAGTTTTGAAAAGTTCTGGCTTTCCTTTGCATTCCTGCTGAAAACAGCCAGGGATGCTATGAATACGGCGTCTGCAACTATAACGGCGATAAGGTAAATAAAACCGAAAACTCCAAGGAAATATGTGAGTAGCGAAAACGCAATTCCGGCAAGAGTCAGAGCCACAACAAGGGAAAATGATGCCTTTATTCCATGACGCATTGGAAATGTTTTCCTGTTCACGTCACCCTTCATATCCTGAACGTCCTTGATTATCTCACGAGCTGAGTTTGTCAAGAACGCCATAAGGAATAATAAGATCATCCTTGAAACTGAATGGACTGCTATTCCTCCAAAGATGAATATCATGCCAACCAGGACGCTGATTGCAAAATTCCCTGGTAATCCGCTTCCTTTCAACTTCATTTCATATCCTACGAGGACTGCAATTGCTGTTATAACAACAATTCCAGCAGTGAGGCTTAGCGATATTCCAGCTATAATAGCTGCAATGCTGAATAATGCAGTCGAGACCATCCAAGCATCCCTGATCCTGATCTCTCCTTTCGGTATAGGTCTTTCAGGGTGATTTATCTTATCTGTATCGGCATCGCTGATATCGTTGATTATATTTCCAGCCGAGATCACAAGAAATACGCATATTCCTGCAAGTGTGGATAATATAAGAAAATTGGAGTGGATGATGTTTAGGCCTATTCCCACGAGTGCGGAAATATACGTTGCAACAAAACCCATAAGTGCATTTATGGGTCTGATTATTCTTACCCAGCTGTACATCTGAGAGGCAGATAAATATCAGGTTATTGTTTTTGTCGCTGGGATTGTTCTGAAATTAAGGCGAACATCTCAGAAACCGGCCGATCTGACTTTATTCCAGTAAATGAAAAATGTGTTCTCTTCATTTCTACTCCGGCTGACTGAAGTATTTCTCCTGCCTTTGAAAGACTAATCACATCAGTTCTCGCATATCTTGCAACGTCCTGTAGGTCTGTGAAAAAGAGCGACCTGTTCTCGTTTCTTAGCAAATCTACAAGTGGCTTGAACTTCTCATTATCAGATTTTTCTGGAAGCTTCATTTTCTGAACGAAAGCATCATCCTCGATGTCTCCTGTCCACAGTGGACCTTCGGTCCTGTCAGCATAATTGATACTGATATGATCGTGCAGATTTATCTTGTTGATCTTAGAAAGCATAATATCTGCTTCCCTGGAGCCGGAATTAACCTGGAAGATCATCCTGTAATAGTGTCCATTCCAGAACGAGATTACGGGCCTGATGTATTTATCCATCGCGGCGGCCCTTCTTGCGGCATATGCAATCAAGAGCCGCAGCCCCTTCTCATGTTTAAATGCGTCTTTTATAATAACAGATTCGTAGCGCCTGACTGTCTTTTCAGGATATGATCCTGTAAGGACAGAGAGATCAGTTGCAGTCGCCCCCACGTATCCCTTGTTCTTGATATTTGCAATAGCTGCATCAAGATATGGCACAACCGATCCATACGGATCCACATCGATATAATCGAATGGTATCTTCCTGGAAGTTTCTGCGAACGATTCAGCATGTATTGTGATCTGTGCCGAATTCATCCTTACGTTGCTTTCTATAATTTTCAAGGATGCCGGGTTAATCTCCGATAAATGAACTTCACATCCAGACTCTAGCTGAAATCTTATTGCCCTGATGCCGGTTGCGCCAAAACCATCGAGCACTCTTTTAGGGTGTATTACGTTAAGAGCAGAAAGTGTCACATCCCTGTTCATCTTCTGCGATGCATTATAAAAGCCTGCTCCTGATTTACCCGGTCCCTTAGAAGGAGTTGAGTCGTCTACTTCTATCCTGCAGCTTCCTTCCTGTACTAACAATCAAGCTCCTTCTTCTCCGCGGAGAACCCTTAGCACCCTGAAGGGCAGAAGACTCCTGTTAATTGGTGTGATATCGAAAACCCTCACACCTTCAAGACTTCTTATCTCCTGCAGTACCGGATTCCTGGATTTCTTGTGCAACGTCAGAATGAGAGGCTTTGTACCTTCAAGTGTTTCTGTAATCTCCTTCTGAATTGCCTTGGATGTATTCTCAAGTTTGCCGAGTTCATCTATCACGATAACATCAGCCATTTCCCTGGCTTTCTGCAAGCTAGGTATAAGGATATCCTCAAGTATTCTGGTATCGACCCCTATTTTGTCTATCTTCACTCTGGAAACGATTCCGGCTTCAGCGAAAACAACCTTCTTCTTAGTGTAAATGTCAAATAGGGAATAACCGGTCACTTTATTGTTCTCGACTATCTCGCTCATGAGAACTCCATGGACCTTTTCACCCTGATTTTCGAGCATACTTATTATCTTCTTCAACGCTTCAGACTTGATCGAACCGACCGGGCCAGTTATACCTATTTTTATTGCCAATTTGCTCACTACTCTATGTACATCAGCGGGTAGGCCATATCAGGAATATAGTTCAGACGAGCCACAACTTTCTCTTTCTTGTACGTTATCTCTATTTTAACGTCAAGCATTTCTCCTGACAATGTTATGTATTTATAGACTCCCTGCCTCTTTTTAACCATCTCAGGATCAATTTTAACTTCAGCACCAGAAACAAAGGGTTGTACAAGTACGCTTTCCCTTATTGCGATCGCAAGTGAATCAAGATTGCTAAGGTTGATCGGGACACCTACATATTGGTGATATATTGTACCAAGTTTTATTCCAGCCTCAAAAATAGCCCTCTCCCTGTCTGTGCAATTGAAATGTGGTTCGGCAGGGTCATGCATTAGAGTCGGATATCGCTCAGCAGTAATTTAATCTTTCATTATATTACAACGTTTTACTGTCTAATATTGTTGGAGAGGGCATAATACAATCTATCTGAAAATATGATATAAATTTCTCATATAGATACTGCAGTCCTGGGCCTGAAATGGAGATATATAGCATCTAAGAACCTAAAATGGCCTGGTATCAATACATCTGCAACATAATACTCAAATAAAAAGACATCAAATATGAGGAAGAAGCTTGAATGGCAGACTTCTAATCATCCTTGGCTTTTCAGTATGAGAAGGTATTATTATGCCGATTTACATTCGCAGACTGATAATGGCACAATCGTCAAGATCAGCAAAGCAGATTGCCGGGCAGGCTGGATCCTACCTTACCGTGAGGAATTTTTACAGGTTATTTGCCTTTATCCTTATCGTATCAGGTGCAGGATTTTATGTCGGCTGGTCTATTGCTTACGACACATGGGGAGATATCGGTCTATACTCTTTTGCAGTTCCACTTATAGTGATTGGGGTCCTTCTGCTCGCCCTCGATCTGGAGAAGAATTCTCCTCAGGACGAAGACTCTGAATGATTTTTCTCTCATAATCTGTCGCAGTTATGTGAAGTTTCTTTGTCTTTCCCTTGAATAGCATGAAGCATTCGGAGTGGTTATAGTTCTTTCCTCCTGCAAGCAACTCTGGTTGTATACCTGAGTAGTCAATACGCCCATCTCCATTTACTGGACTCCTTATAGACCTGGTTCGGAAGAGAAAAGACGCGATCGAATTATCCCTGATGGTATTTGCAAACTGTGATCCCTCCAGATCGTAACTGTTCTGAGTTATCCCTATTACAGATGTGTTGAAGTGCCTGGAATTTCTGAATAGATTGGCGAGAAAGAGTGCTGTGTCAGGGTTATTCTGATAAAGATGCATCTCATCTATCAGAAGCACTTTGTCTGTATCATCTGACCTGGCAATATATCTTGCTGTTGTAAGAGAAAATGCAAGGAGTTTTTCTCTTTCCTGGCCAGGTTCAGATGGTGCTCGAATAATCGTGACTCTTGCATCTTTCAGCGGTACCTCGATCTTTTTCCTGAAAAACCTGTCTTTTAGGTACCTGATCTTGTCGTTAAGGTCAGGATTCCTGATGTTTTCCGTTAACCTCTCAATGACCGATTGAATTCCATTATAACCGTGGAAGGATGACGAAGCCGCCCTGAGTGCTGATCTTTCGTCCTCGTTAAGAGAAAGCGTGTCTGTGAAAAAGGTGATCGCCTCAGATACGCGTGTTTCGGCAGGGTAGTATTCGAAAAAGTCTATATATTCCCCACGCGAAGCATCAAGTATGTTTGCGCCACCGAAGAATTCCGCACCATATTCATCCAGAGGATCTACGATAACAGCTCTTTTACAAACTCCTGTCATGAGCATCCTCATCAGTAGAATTTTTCCAAAATACGATTTTCCGGACCCTGTTTCTCCTATTATCAGAAGGTTGTGTGAAGCTTCCTTCATCTGGTTAAGGAAAATTGGCATGCCAGTAGATGCATCGCTTCCGATGAGGACTCCTGATGTGTCCGGTTCAGCAGAAAGAAATAAGGGAATCATTGTCGACAACGGGTCCGAATCAACAAGATACCTGGTCTTTGTGCTTTGAAGTAGATTCATGAAAAGAGAGTTTTTCCTCATATATTCAGGAGCCCTGAATTTTAAACCAAGCAGATCCATCGACATAAGAAACTTGTTTACGGATCGCTGCAAACTGGCTGGATGTGAGCTGGATATCTTCACTGCAAGTGATAGGTCAAAAAGGGAATTTCCGCTCAGGCCCGTGCTCTTCAGCATCCGGTCCAGCTCTGGTATCTCACTTCTAATCCTTTCGTTCCTCACATCAACAGACCTGTTCACCCTTATTTCTGATGCTCTCTCGGCCCTCATGGCCTTAAGTTTCCTAGATCCGGCTTGCGCAGGTATACTTCGCAGTGCAATTATGATAGTTGAGTCCTCTCCGAACGAATCAATCCAGCGTGAAAATTCATTTTCGAGAGCATATGAGGCATTTTCAAGGAAATATTTCACTGAATATTTTTTCCTTATATAGTACTTCTTTCTCAGGCGGATTTTGATGCCTTCACCTTGAGATCGCTTTTCAAGCAAGAGTGCCCCAGTGATTATGAAAAGTGCATCTAGATTGAATGCAGGTATATGGATTCCAACTCCTCCTCCGTTACAGTTTTTCTTGCTGAGAAGCCGCTACCTTCCAGCAGAGCTATAATATTCAAAGCGCTTTTTTCAAGACCGGCCAGCTGTGAATTCTGGTTTACTATGTCGCCAAAGACGGCAATGTATACGCTATGGTAGACTGATCTGGAAATTAACCCGTTTACCATGTTGTTGTAGGCAGCAGCGCCTTCCGATTCCTTCTCGTTAGGTTTTGCCTCATTCGTTTGACTTAAAGGAACTACGAAGACTTTCATTTCGACGTCGACGGAGTTCAATGCTCTCCTCACGCTATCATATATGGATGCGGATAATCCTTCCGAGACATCATATATGTCGCTGGAAAGGAGACGAAAAACTATCCCTGCTTTATTATTTTCTTTCACAAAGGTGAAATCTTTCGTATTTGCAGAAAAGTTCATGTGGATATCGAATGATTTCCTGCTTAATCTCCAGGATATCCACCCTGTCAGCCTGATAAGCACATGTTTTTGCCCCCTCTTATAAATAGTAACAAGGAGACCCACTGCTAGCAGTGTAATAGCAACTATAGGTAAAATCTTGTATACCAGAAATGCAATAAACGCAAATACAGCAAGTATAATTATCCTATCAGGAGAGAGGCCAAGTATTGATGACCTGAATCCGTATAGATTAGGTGGAAACCTGCTTTGACGCATAATCAGAAGTCCTTCCTGTAGTCCAGATCTCTTCGGTACAGCTCGCTCCAGTCAATGCCCTTCCCAGATCCGGAAACAGGCATGTGCATCCCGGCTGCGGATCCAATTGTGCCGGCCACGTCAAGCGAAGCGATACCCGTGGCAGTTCCTTGAACCCTGCTGATAGTATCCTGCATGGATATGCCATTTGCAAGGCCAAGAAGCGAAGATGATGAGAATATCCTGAATGACGAGACAATAACGAATGGGGATGAAGCTGCAAATATCAGAAATGCCAGTTGAAGAAGAAAGTTCCCGGATGATTCAATAGCAAAATATACCGCTATAATGGTGAAAAAAGGGAAAACTGCAGTTTCAACGAAGAGCTTCCACATCCTCTTTGCGTATTCATCGACCCTCGGTATCGCAAAGAGTATTGAAAATACCGGTAAAAGTATCGAAAGCACAATAAGAAGCGCCTGCCTCAGTTCGAGCGTTACGATGAGACTTGTTGTTGCGAGGAAATAACCGCTCAGGAAAAAGAACTCCATTACAGAAAGATAAGATGGTGCAGCACCTGAAACCTGCGATATAGAAGTCATAGACGATGCGTATAAAAGGCCAGAAGACCAGTTCACGCCCGCATTATTCCATATGAAGGAGAAGCCGGAGCCTGATATGTACATTATGACAGCCAAGACCTGGATCGTGAAAAGAGGAAGGACAACAGCAAGCGACATCCTTATCAGTATATTCAGACGATTAATAGGTCCCCAGGCAGAGTTGATTGCAAGAAATGCTGTCGCCATGACAATGAGCGCGATCTCCGTAATTATAAAATAGGAAGCGCCGAACACCAGGTTGTATATTGCAAAGTAGGCAGGGGATCCACCGATAATTGAAAAAAAGGAATAGCTGGGATTCAACCCGTACTGCATTGCAATATACCAGAATGGAGTAATTATTGCAATATAAGTGCTGTCTATTACAGCGAAAAGAGAAAAAAATATGGACTCTACGGACAGGTTATCACGAGCCGATAGCTATGTACTGGAAGACTGCGTATAGAACACCGCTGATGGCAAGCACGTAAATAATTGTACCATAGACAGCGTTTTTCAGGCGCAGTTTTGCCTCCGTTTTCTTTGTTTCTTCCGTGCTGAAGAATCCCAGAGCTATCGGGATCCAGAGCAGTGCAATCACTATAGCCGAAACTGACAGTGCAATCAGGTAAACTCTGTTCAGTATATCATAGACCTGCGTGTTTGTCGTCGAAGATGCAATAAATGCAGTAAGTTCATTTAGTGGCATTAGGGTGGAAAGATCAGCCCATATTTATTACTTCGCCAGGATCCGCTTCAACGCCGAATCTTATTTTTCCTCAATTTCTTTTCGTATCTTATTCAGGAGATCCTTTCTACCAAGGCTTCTGATCCTTGCTTCCTCAAATCTTTTCCTGTCATCATCGGTCTCTAGAATTAGTTCAGGTACAGAAATTGCCTTTCCTTCCTCGTCTATTGCAACATATGTAAGGTATGCCTTAGTGGTAACGCGCCTCTGTCCAGTTATTCCTTCCTCAGATTCGACATCAACCTCGATTTCCATGGTTGAGGTTGTGGTGAAGTTTATCCTGCTTGTCATGTAAACGATGTAACCCATCCTTATCGGAGACAGGAAAAAGAGGCTATCTATGCTTCCTGTTACAGTTCGCCTGCGGCAGTGCTTTATCGCAACGATAGAAGCAACATTATCAATCCACTCAACCAGGCGGCCGCCATACAGACTGTTGAACGCATTTGTATCCTCTGGCAGTACAATCCTCTGTAACTGGGAAGCAGATTCCTTCCAGCTTTTCTTTTCCATGTCTTATGTAATAGGATTATGCATTACTAATTTATCCTCCTTTATACACTTACATGAGCCAAGGATTATATCCAGTAAGGGTTAACCTAAAAGCAGATGTCAGATAAGATTGCTGAAGAAGGTAAGTTATCTGCTGCAAGGAGAGCACTCTCTTACGTCAAGGACGACATGACCATAGGACTAGGTACTGGATCAACCACTGCTTACTTCCTGCACCTCCTTTCTGAGCAAGTCAACGACGGGTTATCAATTACGGGTATTCCGACATCAAAATCTACGGAGAAAATGGCTAAAAAGCTTGGGATAAAAATAACATCCGATTTTACGGGCATGATAGATGCTGATTTCGATGGAGCAGACGAGGTAGATTCTTCTGGCAATCTGGTGAAGGGAGGCGGAGGGGCTCTAACGAGAGAAAAAATTGTCGCTGCCAACAGCAGAAAATTTATCGTTATGATAGATGATTCAAAGCTTACAGAAGGTCATCTCAGCAGGTCAAAGATTCCTGTCGAGATTCTGCCATTCATGTCTCAACTTACGGTGAAAAAGCTGCAGATGATGGCAATAAGCTGTGAGATGAGAAAATCTTTTACAACCGATAATGGAAACTACATAGTCGACTGCAATTTTGGCAAAATAGACGAGCCAGCCCATCTTGAATCCCAGATTAAAATGCTTCCTGGTGTCGTAGAGGTTGGGTTGTTTGTCAGGATGGCAAGCAAGATTATCGTAGGGAGCAGGGATTCATCGTACGAACTGAATTACTGAATCATCTTTCAAAGCTTTTCAGTTTTTCGATCTTGCCTTTTATCTCCTCTATTTCAGTTGAAAGATCTTGTATAATCTCTTCCAGTATCTCATTGAATCCTTTAGATAACTTGTAACCATGGATGGGTCTACCCTTTCCCTCCTTCTTCATGTTTCTCTTGTTGACCCAGCCCCTTCTGCGGAGCCACTGCATTGCAATAGAAACTTCCGGCTGCCTGAGGCTTGTCTCTCTTTCAATTTCAACGCTGGTGATCTCCCCTTTGTCTCTGATGTAGACAAGAGTATATGCTACGCTTCGCGGTATGTCGGACAGTATTAATGACTTGGCTAGTTTTTCACCCTCTTCAGTTATCGGCAAGTTGATCGCACTGCAATATTATAATTCTATAAATATTTAGCTTAACCTATGCTACATCAGATCATGGTTTCAAAGTTTTAGCTAGCACAGTTTCATGCTGTAATTTCCAGCTTTTTTAATCCGCGCATCACTGTATTGCGCTCCCATTCAACCGCGCCGTGCAATCTTGCCTTGGGAAACCGGTCCAGCAAGCCGTTAAAGGCGATCGATGCTTCCAGCCTGGCAAGCGGAGCGCCGAGGCAGAAATGTATGCCTTTTCCGAACGCAAGATGCTGGTTTTTCAGTCTCTTCAGATCGAGCCTCTCAGGCTCCGAGAAGACCTCTGGATCCCTGTTTGCAGACCCTATCACTCCTGCTACCATTGATCCTTTTTGAATCCTGACACCTGAAATGGCCACATCCTCCATTGCTATCCGGCCCATTCTTTGAACGGGTGACTCGAAACGAAGCATCTCTTCTATTGCTGTGTGCATGATCGATCTGTCAGATTGAAGTTCACTAAACTTCTCCCGGTGCTTCAGAAGGTTGCAGAAGCCGTTTCCAATTAGGTTTGTAGTTGTTTCATGCCCTGCCACCAGCAAAAGAAGACACATGCCCAATAGCTCATCCGGTCCCAGGCGGTCTTCCTTCTCCTCCGACTCTATAAGCTGACTCACGAGATCCTTGCCTGGATTTCGCTTTTTTTCATCTATCAGGTCAATAAAATAGGATGCAAGTGCCATTGTAGCTTTCATAGATCTAGTCCACTCTTCCTGCGACAAGCTTGAGTCCATTCCTTTGATAATATCATTGGACCATGCCTTAAAGCGTTCTCTGTACGAAATATCAACTCCCAGCAGTTCTGCTATGACCAGGGCAGGAAAAGGTGCGGCATATTCCTTCATTAGATCAAAGGGTCCAGACGCATCAATCGATTGCAAAAGCGACGAGGAGATCTCTCCTATATTGGGGCGTAAATTCTCCACAATCCTTGGGACAAAGGCCTTGTTAACAAGCGATCTCAGCCTTGTGTGATCAGGCGGATCCGAATATAGCATACTTTTGGCCCACAGTTCCTGAGCCATGTCCATTGCGGGTGCTTCCTCTTCGTCGGAGGTAAAGTGATGACCGAATTTGTTGCTTGATAAAACTTCAGTGACATGCTTATATCTTGTTACCCAGTACATTTCCACGCTCTCCACATAATGGACTGGGTCCTTCGCCCTGAGAAGCGCATACCATTCATACGGATACTGAATAAAATCGGGATCTGCCGGGTCGAACTCTTCTGCGGATTTTATCATGGCGATTTTATGATAAACAAATTAGGATTAAAATTTTTATATGCTCCGAACAAGTCAAAGTTTTTGTACGGCGGATTAGAAGGAATCGATCAGCCAGGTCCGTTAGGGAAAAACAAATACGCTATGAAATAAAATCATGACTTTGCAAAAGCTTCAAGTTTGCTCATTAGCGTATAGAGAAATGTCCTTGCGTGTGCCGGGACGTTTGGGTCATTAGTAAGGTCATCGAGTGAAGACATAACTTTTGCACACCTGAGATCAAGACTCTCGTTCTTGTTTGAAAGCCTGGCCTTGGCATCAGTGGCATGCTTCCTTACGTTCTTTGGTATTGTGTTATCCTGAGCCAGCTCATCGAGCAAATATACTATTTCATCATACAGTTTGGTATCCATTTTCTCACTCCATCATTATTTTTCCCTGATCTTTCATCGTTGTAAGGACCATCATGGTCTTTATCGACTTGACACCAGGTACCTTGCTCAACTCGTCCACAAGGAATTCCTGCAGCGTCCAGAACTCCGGGAACCTTACTTTCAGTACAATGTCAAAATCCCCTGTGACAATGAAAGTATCCTCGACATAGCTATGTCCCACGACTGTTCGGGCAACTGATTCCACCCTGTTGACATCCGTCTCTATCCCTATAATCGCAGTGACTATTTTGTCCTTGTAATACTTATCAAAAGCATGCTCTGTTCCCTGTGTCTCCAGACTCGCCACCTAGGTTAGGGTAATCGTCTTGCAATATAACTACATTTACTCGACATGATGAAGCGCAAAGAATAAGTTAAACTGAGGCTCTCAGTTCTTAGTGCGAAACCAATAAATTCAATCGCTGGAGATCTTCGAAGGCCACCAGTTATATTTGTGTAGATACAGCATCACGACGGGAACAAAGAATGGCCAGCTGATGAAGGTGTCTATAAGAACGCCCAATGCAAGTCCCATGCCTATTTCGTACATTATTGGGATGCCCGTGAACGACAGTGATATAAACGTTACAAAAAGAAGCAAACCCAAGGTAATAATGACACCTCCATTTTCCTCTATCGTCTGCTTGATGGCAACCTCGGTAGATTCGCCTTTCAACATCTCCTCCCGTACCCTGGTTATCATGAAAATATCATAATCCAAGCCGACTGCAAGCAAGGTTATTACAACAAATATTGGAAGGAATATTATCAGCGGATAATGCAGAACGTAATTGATTATGATGTAGGTTGCCGCAAGGGCTATAAGAACTGCAATCAGAACCATTATAATAAGCCTCAATGGCGTGAATACTGCATATAATTGTATGAAGAGAACAATGAAAATTGCTATTACCAGGATGGGCAAGGAAATCATGAATGTAGACGACGCATAGGAGAATACGTCATTCAACCCTTGTGAAGTGCCCCCCATGTAGTACTTGAAAGAATAGGTGTTTTCAAGAGCCGTGAGATTGGAGTCGAGGTGGGAAGTGCTTATGGAGCTAGCGGAACCCCAAGCAAGGCTCGACATTGTTATCTCAATCTGTGCATACTCCGGATTATTACCTATATAACCTAACATTGCTGAGCGATAAACAGGGGTATATGTAGATGAAATATTTGAGAGGTTATAAGGAACACTGTATCCAAAAGGATAGGTGGGCCCCTGTATGAAGGAAACTCCCGGTTGTTTAGCAACTGTTAATTCAATTGCCTGGAGGGCATTCATTTCCTGGGCATTGAACGTAATATTCCCTGAAACATTAGTATAGATAGGAGAATTGAACTGTATAATGACGTAATTCCTGTCCAGAACGTCACCACCAAATGTGTAGTTCACCCCCTGCACTATCTGTGTTGCCCCATTGCTTGGAAGGAGCCCGAATACGTCAAGTCCAGTTGCTGTGCTCTCATACAAGTAAAGGGAAGCTATAGTCAATACGACAAGCACAGCCATCAGCTTCTTCTTATTATGGACTGAAAATTCGGCCACCTTCTTCATGGACCTCTCGAGTGGAATGGCACCCTCAAGAGAGTACCGGACGGGCCAGAATATTTTCCTGCCGTATTTTGAAAGTAATGCAATCAGCAGTGTATTAGCTAATAGAATAGTAACAGCGACTCCTATTGCATTCGTGAAACCTGAATCACTGAATATTGGTATGTTGGAAAGCCAGAGCACAATGTATGATAAGGTGACGGTCAGGCCAGAGGTGAATACAGCATGTCCGGACCACTTGGAGGAGACCTCTGCCGCCTTCTCATTTCCACTTTTAAGTTCGCGCCTGTATCTGGACATAATGTACACCATGTAATCGGTCGTAAGGCCAAGGATTAAGATGAGAAGAAGTGTTGGCGTTATAAACGACACTTGCGCATGAAACACCTCTTTGTAAAGAAGACCGTTGATACCTAGCGAAATTGAAGCAGAGAAAAGGAACATCAGCAAGGGAAGGAAGGCTGCAACCGGCGACTTAAAAAATATGCCTATTAGCAGAATGGAGAGCGAAATACCTATGGCTAAAGCTATTATGAGTCCATGTGTGAACTGGCTGCTTGTTTCAGTAGATTGCGATGATGATGAAGTAATCAGGAACTGGCTTCCAGGAATCTGGGAGGCAGCAAGATCAGTCTGGTTGTTTACCATGCTGGTAACGGATGAAGAAAAGTTCCCGTTAAAGTCCAGAATCATGAGCATAGAGCTAAACCTGATACCAACAAAGTTGCTCTTCAGGTAAGGTGTCGGAAGAAGTGGATAAAGGGAAATTGAGTTATTGTTCATCCAGCCTGCAACAACTGCACTGCTGTTTTCAAATTGAATCGGTGCACTGTAATTTATCGGTTCGCTTGCTGTATATACGGATTGATTTATATAAGCGGAGAGCGTCAACGAGTTGGTTCTGTAAGCGGGATTTGAGGCAAACAGGGTCTTAAAAGATCCTGAAATCAATGAAATGATATATGATTTAATTCCGTAATATGAGGTTTGGTTATAGATTGTGCTGACAAATGCAGTAGCAGATGTATTGAGCGTGATAAAAAGTGAACCACTTAAACTGTTTGATTCAAGATCCGATACAGCCGTCAATACAGTCTGTTTCTGCAGGAAAGTTGAAACCAAGGCAGGCTCAAGGTAACTGAGCAAGGAAAAATTGCCGCTTATGCTTACCATCTGACCAAATATAGCAAGCAGGGTTGTATTTCCTGATGCAGCAATTGCAATAAGTGTCTCATTTGCGTGGGAAGTAAACACGTCTGCGACTGATGCATTCATATTGTAGAAGCTCAGATTCTCGTTCAAATCGTGCGATAGCGTAAAATTCCAAAGGTTTGTAAAGGAATCAAGATACGCGAGCTGGAAATTTGCAATAGAGCCCCCGGGGCCTGATAATATTGCATTCTTTACGGAGCTATATGCAGTATAGCTAGATTCAGAAACATTGCCTGATGTTTTCAGCGTACTAAGGTAAACATTCAGGTATTCCAAAGGCAGCTCATATTCGATATTCATGCTATTGTTAACAAGTGTCTTTATTTCCGGGATAGAAGCGGAAATTGATAACGCACCGGTAAATTCCTGCTGTGCACTGGTGGATAGAATCAGCATACCTGATTTAAGTTCTGTAAATATTGAGGTAATACCAGTAAAGCCGCTCTGTTTTGCGAGGCTGCTGTTAAGTGTATCCTGCAGGTGGAGCATTATCTTACTGTCGCTTACATTTGTCAAATCAGTGTTGTTAGCAAAAATTATGAGCTGATTCGAGGTGCTTGAACTTGAGTTATCCCCAAACTCCGTTGTGAGAAGATTATCAGATTTATAAGACATTGAATTTTTAGAAACTATATTGCTTGCGATATTGAAGTTGACATTCTGGAAGAAAACAATTGAAAACGGAGCCATTGCAACAAGAATAACAACCCAAGCTATGATTACCTTGCTACTATGCTTGGAAACCTTCCTTCCCAGCTTCTGAAAGACGTTCTCAAACAAGGAATACCATAAAGAGTATACCTTTGAAATATATAATATGCAGTCTATCTGAAGCGAAATTTCAATATAAACCTATAAACAGCGGTTAGCTTAATTAGCAAGTTTAGGGCGAAAAGTTTGAAAATTTAATAAGGGCAAAATCATTCACCACAAAGACCCGGCTTAGCTCAGTTGGTAGAGCGGCGGACTGTAGAGGAGTTTCCATGAAGGATATGCCGCCGTAATCCGCAGGTCTCTGGTTCGAATCCGGAAGCCGGGATATTTTATTTTTATAAGGTATGTATTTCATTTCTCAGGGTGATCTCCCTTAAGTAGGGTTAGACCCATTATTATGCTCTTCATCTATTATTTATTAAATACATAATTCCGGTCAATATGTAACAGCAAAGTTCAGAATGAAAACCTGCAAAATGATTGAAAAAAATTTTATGCATTAAGTTAAT
>JBMFWM010000006.1:0-48165 GCA_049965275.1 Thermoplasmata archaeon
CAAAAGATAATATTAATATTCAAAAAATGTGATATTTATCTTCGGAGATACTGATCGTACAGTTGAATTTATTTCTGTTATTCTATGGGGCTTTGAAGTTTGGAATTTTCTTGTAGTTCTCATACTAATATTCACAAACCCGGCAAGGGCAACACTCAGTGTCTGGGCTTATGGTTTTCCTCTGGGGCTGTTTGCAACTTCCACTATCCGCATATTTATTCTGACAGATTTTGGTGCCCTCCTGTGGATATTTGTGGCAATAGGCATTATGCTGAATTTATTGTGGGTATATGCATGGGTAAACACTGGCATGTTTATCCATGAAAAAATTAAAATTGAGGTTAAGGAGAGGGAAGCAGTTCCCAAACAGAAATTTCTGCCGTGACAAGAGGTTCGACCACAATCCAACCCGCAGAAGAAATAAATCGTAGGAGCAGACTTTTGAACGCCTGCCACAAAAAATAGATCTTTCCTATTTCATGAAGGAATCTTGTATCCACCTTTAGGTCAGAATATTCAAAAGCTGTGCCAAGAAAGTTTTTAAGCATTATATTAATGGCAAAATTGAAGTGGATTTTAGATGTATTTTGAAGCAGAACTATCGACATTAATTATACTCATTTTGAGCATTGGTCTTTCGATTATAATTTCTATCAATCTTTTCAGGAAGAGAGCGAGGAGCCTGCTCTTCTGGTCAGCTGGATTTTGGGTCTTTTCAATTTCTGTTGCAATTGAAGTCATATTTGCATTTGGCATATTCTCTGGAATATTGATAAGAGCCTATCTTTTCCTGGTGGCAATTCTTGTGGAGTTTCTTGCCCTTGGTTCTGTTTCGCTTCTAAAAAGAAAGAGGACATCTAATACCTATATTATTTTTAATATAGCAGCGGATATTTTCCTGCTTTATTCGCTTGCTTCAACCAGCATTGGTGACATAGTTACACATGGTGTTGTTTTTGGGCCTATTCCCTTACTGGTTACGATAGCTTCTTCAATCGTGACATTCCCTGCGGCGGTCCTGCTGGTTCTTATATCTGCAATTTCATATCGTAAGACAAGGAACAGCAAGCTCCTAAGCATAATAGTTGGTGTTATTGTTGTGAGCATTGCGGGCACATTATACGTAGTGGCTTTTCCTTCATTTCTCTATTACGCGGAACTGGCTGGTATAGCATTGTTATGGCTTGGATTTGTAGACTTTAAGTCGCTGAGTAAATCCACAGCAACAGGCCATGGAGAGCCTAGTTAAACCGTCCTGGATTTGCCAACAAGCTTATAACAGAATATTATGGCACTAAGAGCACATCACATGAGGAAAAGATGTTGGAGGCATGCGTGCAATTTCTTTCCATTATGTTGCTAATATAACAATAAATAATGGTAAAATAAAAGAAAAAATTTCAAAGGGTAGCGTAATAGTTCGCGTCGTATGGCTCTGGCTTGAGACCTTTTCTTTCCCTGATCTTTGCGACGACCTGGGGCTGTAGGTCTGGCGGAACACGATCATATCCAAAGTTTTCGGAACTCCAGAGAACCTTTCCTCCGGTTGCTCCACGAATTGCGGAGGCAAAACCAAACATTCCTGCAACGGGAACCTTTGCTATGATTGTTATCTCCTCTCCCTCCTGGTTCATCTCCTCAACTACACCGCGCCTCTGCTGTATCTCATTTGTCACGGATCCCATGATGTCCTGAGGAACACTCACGAAAACCTTCTGCAAAGGTTCGAGCAGGATCCTGTTTGCCTGGCACATTGCACCATATATTGAGTTCCTTCCAGCAGGAATAACCTGAGCAGGACCCCTGTGTATACTATCTTCATGAAGTTTGGCATCCACAAGGCGCATCTTAAGACCGTAGACCTTTTCGTTTGCTAGTGGTCCACGATTTATAACCTCAACAAATGCATCGATCAGAAGTTCCATGGTTTCATCAAGATACTGGATACCTTTTGTTACATCGACCATGATATTCATGCCTTCAACAGCCTCGAGACCTCTGGCCTCATCCCTGGGAAGGCCTGCGTTCTGCAGAAGTTCTATGATGCCCTTTCGATCCTTGAATTTTGATCCCTGTGAAATCTTTCCTTCCTTTATGAGGTCGATAATACTTTCCTCAAGCGGTTCAACTTCGAAATAAAACCTGTTATGCTTATTAGGAGATTTTCCTTCAAACGGTCCTCCTTTCTTCGCAACTGTTTCCCTGTATACGACAAGCGGTTCCGAGGTAGTAACTTCAACCTTGTAGTCATTCTTAATCCTATACAGCGTAATTTCAAGGTGAAGCTCACCCATTCCGGAAATAAGGTGTTCGCCTGTTTCCTGATTTATATCTATCTGGATTGACGGATCAGCCTTTGACACGTTTCTGAGGACATCTATAAGCTTTGGCAGATCTGAAGTGTGCTTTGCCTCTATTGCCAATGTGACTACAGGATCTGTGTAGTGGACCATCGGTTCAAATGGATCGAGATCCTGGGCGGATGATACTGTTGAACCTGCAATTGCACCCTTAAGGCCGATGATGGCTGCTATGTTTCCAGCGGCAATCTCGTCAACCTGGATCCTGTCTGGCCCTACCATCATTGAGAGCACCTGCACCTTGCTTTTTACGCTTCCAGTCCTGGAGACGTATACCTCTGTGGATTTTCTTATTGTACCGCTGAATACACGACCCACTGCTATTTCTCCGGCATGCGGGTCGATAATCATTTTTGTGATCATCATTGTAACGGGGCCATGAAAATCACAGGTAAGCATGGCTTTGCCTACATCAGATTCCGGGTCGCCTCTCCATATCTGTGGAATCCTGTATTTCTGCGCTACCCTTGGATTAGGAAGATGTCTTATGACCATGTCCAGTACAGTTTTATGAAGCGGAGACTTCTTTGCCAGTTCTTTCTGCTTACCTCCAGCAACAAGGTCAACTACTTCTTTAAAGGTGGTTTTGTTTGCCTGCATTGAATGTACAGAAATAGCCCAGTTGTTGAAAGCAGATCCGAAGGCCACCTTACCGGCCTGTACGCTCAGTGACCATTCATTCTTGAATTCATCTGCAGCATATTTTGTTATAAGCTTGTTTACGTCCACGATAACTTTCTGGAACCTCTTCTGCATCTCTTCGGAGTTCAGCTTCAGTTCGTTTATGAGCCGGTCAACTTTGTTTATGAAAAGGACTGGCTTGACCCTTTCCCGTAGGGCCTGCCTCACGACTGTCTCGGTCTGCGGCATAACGCCTTCAACGGAGTCGACAACTATAACAGCGCCATCAACCGCCCTCATGGCTCTTGTTACGTCACCGCCAAAGTCAACATGACCCGGGGTATCTATGAGATTTATCAGAAAATCCTTGTTATCCAGCGTGTGAACCATAGAAGCAACAGCCGCATTGATTGTTATTCCTCTGGCCTGCTCCTGCTCATCGAAGTCCAGCATAAGTTGTTTGCCCGCAAGCTCTTCGCTCATCATGCCTGCACCAGCAATCAGGTTGTCGCTGAGCGTAGTTTTTCCATGATCAATGTGAGCCGCAATACCTATGTTTCTGATGAACTCTGGATTTTCGACTATATTTCTAGCTTTTTCTATATTTTCCTCTTTTCGACCCATAAAACCACAAAAAAAATTAGCTCTTGATCTGTATTTCTATCTGGACTCCGTCCGGAATCGGGATTCTCATCAACTGCCTCAGTGTCCTCTCGTCAGCGTCAACGTCTATAAGCCTCTTGTGAACCCTCATCTCCCATCTTTCCCAGGTCGCCGACCCTTCGCCGTCCGGACTCTTTCTCACCGGGACCATCAAGCGGCGGGTCGGAAGTGGGACAGGGCCATGGAACTCTACTCCTGTTCTCTTGGCAATTCCCTTGATCTCTTCACAAACGACATCAACGATTTTGTGCTGTGTTCCGCTAAGTGAGATCCTTGCCCTGTAAGAAGCCATCAATACACCTACTTCTTCTCAAGGTCGATACACTGGCCAGCGGCCACTGTAATACCCATATCCCTAATGGCGAACCTACCCATCTGAGGAATATCCGAGACTTTCTCGAGTACTATCGGTCTATCTGGTATTACCTTGACTACCGCGACATCACCAGTCTTGATGAAATCGGGCTTGTCCTTAAGGGTCGTACCATCTTTTGGATTCAGTGTCCTTATGATCTCCTCAAACCTGCACGCAACCTGTGCAGTGTGCACATGAAACACCGGTTTGTAGCCATTTGCAATGACGCTTGGATGATTGAGTACGACAATCTGTGCGGTAAAGGCCTTAACCACTGTTGGAGGGTTGGAAGTCAATCCGCATACGTCTCCCCTCTTCACGTCAGTCTTAGCAATTCCACGGACGTTGAAGCCGACATTATCTCCAGGCTCAGCCTGCTGCATCTGTTCGTGGTGCATTTCAATCGATTTTACCTCGCCCTGCTTCTCCGCAGGCATGAAGGAAACCTTATCCCCGATCTTCATTACACCAGTCTCAACTCTTCCGACTGGAACAGTTCCAATACCAGTGATAGAGTAAACATCCTGTATTGGCAGCCTTAGAGGCTTTTCTGTGGGTTTATCCGGAACCTTAAGTGAATCAAGCGTCTGCAGAAGTGTTGGACCGTTGTACCACTTCATGTTTTCGCTCGACTTTATAATGTTATCCCCCTTGTATCCGCTTACCGGAATGATTGGGACATTTCTGTATCCAATAGATAGAAGGAACTTCTCTACTTCAGCCTTTACCGTGTTGAATCTCTCCTGGCTGTATGGAGGCTGCGTAGAATCCATTTTGTTTGCCACTACTATAAGCTGTGGCACACCAAGAGTCTTTGCAAGGAATCCATGTTCCCTGGTCTGAGCCATAATACCCTCTCCTTCCTTGAAAGAGATTACAAGCATTGCAGCATCAGCCTGGCTGGTTCCTGTTATCATATTCTTGACAAAGTCCCTATGCCCTGGAGCATCGATTAGTGTGAAGTAGTACTTATCTGTCTCAAACTTCTTGTGGTTGAGATCGATTGTAACTCCTCTCTCTCGCTCTTCCTTCAGCCTGTCCATTACCCATGCAAACTCGAAAGTAGCCTTTCCTTTCTCAGTAGCTTCCTTCTTGTATTCCTCAATGATATGGGCCGGGACCTCTCCATGCTCAAATAAAAGTCTTCCTACCAGAGTAGACTTTCCATGATCGACATGCCCAATTGTTACTAAATTTATGTGTGGTTTTTGTGCTGCCATTAGTATTCACCGTTGTGACTTTCCATACGAGATGTATAACGCATATAAGGATTTTCTGAGCGCTTCCTCCGATCTGGTACGTTTAATTTCGCAGTTGGAAAAGGCGGCAATATTCTCGATGACGGACGGCTTCACGCTGTATGTTTAAGATATTATTCAGGCCTTAAGTAATTGTAGAAAAGTAAGTTAAAAGAGTAAATCTGAAAGGATTGTATTTCTAAATTATTGATCCAGATGGTTAAAGAAAATATATAGGTAAAAATAAAAAATAAATATTCTCGGTAAACTGTTTTTATGGCGCCTTTGCAATGTGCGCGCCTACTGCCGTCAAGCCGCCATACGCTGAGGCAATCATTGACAGGAAAACCACGATGAAGAATATTATCAATATGATATTAGCCAGCATTGGGCTTTTTGTCTTTGAAGGAAGCATGTCGTATATCAGGCTGACAGGGTAAACCAGAAAACCGAACACTCCGTATCCAATGAACAGAATGAAGGTATTAAGCGCTTCAGCTGAATTTGGGAGGGTGTTTATATACCCATTGTATCCATACACTATAGCGAGAAGCCCAATTGCCAGGGCAAATATTCCAGGGAACTGGAGCTTGTAATCTCTCAGGACAGATATTGCATACAGGAGTGTTACCATACCAAGCAGCAGGAACGGGTCTCCGTAGAATATGTTGTAGCTTCCCGGAAGGGGCCAGACAAATTCCTGGAACAAGCCGATCATTAATATTACGCTACCCAGAATGAGCAGCGGGAAACCGGCTGGTGCCATCGCAATTCTGAGGTTTTTAGTTCCATTCTTTCTGTATTCAAGGTAAACATAGGCTATTGTATATAGCGTCAAGACGCTAACCAATGTCACCAAGAAATACTCCAATGCCAAATCATCTATAAATCCTGCCATATTTTTTCAACCCAGAAATCATTGCTGAAGTATTAAAGAGCTGACCTTACCTGCAAGCATTCTGCTTTGATGGACAAAAATGATTTCCGTCCCTGCCAACCTGGCAATAAAACTTGACGTTAGGATACTTAACAAATGAGTGATGATTACGCTGTTCTGTAATTCTTTTAGATTTCAAGGTTTTTGCCTCATTCTAATTAATTTTACCTAGTTCTACTACTAGCGGAAGAATGATTACTTGGAGCTTTTTAAGTTAATCTTTCATATCCTTTCTTCATATCAGTAACAAATGGTCCTCGAAAGATTGTACGTGATTCCACATGGAGATGAAATCCTTGACCGTCCAAATGAAGATAGCAGAAGGATGAATAAGGCCATTTCAGAAATGGTCGCTGGGGATTCGTCAGAGACTATTGCTATCATTTCGCCTCATTCATTGATGCTTCCGGAGAGGGTTGCCATTATCAACACCGAGAATACAAGCGGCACGTATGAGATAAAGACAGCTAAGTTAACTATGAAATGTACTATTGATCGACTCCTTTCGAGGAAGCTTAAAGCTATGGCTGGGGATCTTGCAGATCTTGTCGGATTCATAACATCAGCTGGCCCGTTGTCAGATTTCCCTCTTGATTTTGGCAGCCTTATTCCTCTATCTTTTTTCGGTCAGAAGAAAATTGTCCTGATGGGGCAACCAAGACCAGAGAGTGTTGAAGGAATGTTTGCGTTTGGGAAGATTCTTTTTGAATGGGCAAGAGAAGCTGACAGTGGTTTGAGTGTTATATTCAGCGCAGATCAGGCACACACACATGCAAGGGATGGACCATATGGGTTCTCCAAAGAGGCGGGGATATATGACACTGAAATTATATCTGCCATAGATAAGCGCAATTTCAGCAAGATCAGAAGTTTTGACCAGGGTTTTATAGGCAGGGCAAAGCCAGACAGTTTCTGGAACATGATTGCACTGGCTGGTTTCCTTGATGCGTCTAACCTTAAAATGAGGGTCAATTACTACTATGTAGAGCATTACTTCGGAATGCTGGCTGCAAGTCTCAGACAATGATAAGAGAATCTTAAATAATTTGGTTATCTCTCCATCAGCATGGAAGGAGAGACGAAAATAGTATTGTTGCTTGTATTTTCTGCAATAGTTACGGCAATATTCGGCTATCTGGTTGTCGGTGGCTATCTTCTCTGGACACCGTAGGTACTTTATATGCTAGACGAACTCAAGAGCCTGAAGGATCAACTTTTGTTCCAGGGAAAGTTCGAACACTCTGATTTTAATAATATCGTAATAGCAGGCATGGGTGGATCGGGCATAGCAGGTTCTATATTTTCCGAGATTTATGATAAGTCTCCGATTGAGATTATTTCCGATTATTCTATTCCTTCCTATATAAATTCCAATACACTCTTCGTTGCAGTCAGTTATTCCGGCAATACCGAAGAGACAATTTCAGCTTACAGGGAAGCCGAGAGGAAGGGAGCCCAGACAGCTGCGATTACTTCCGGCGGGACAATTGCTAAGATATGCCGTAATTCGCTTTTAATCCCTTCCGGACTTCAGCCGAGATCTGCACTAGGATACATGCTTGTTCCTCTTATCTTATCTCTTCTTCCGGATGCATCCAAAGATCTGAAGGAAGCTTCAAAGGTAGTTGAAAATATAGATTCATCAAATGACAGGATCAGGGATGAGGCGATTAGCCTTGTGCGGGCCAAAAAGCTTCCGGTAATCATGGGTTTCAGGCCTTTTGAATCCGTTGCTTACAGGTGGCAGACACAATTCAATGAAAATTCAAAACTACTTGCTTTCAGCTCCTCTTTTCCTGAACTTGACCATAATCAGATAATGGCCCTTGAGAACAGCTATGGAAAAGAAAACCTTGTCTTCTACTACTTCTCGGGCTCTTCCGGAAAGGTGAAGGAAAGAATCAAGTTCACTATAGATCTGACGGGGATCGATGCAAAGCAGATTCCTGTAGAGGGTAGTTCAAGGATCGCGCAGATTATGCATCTGGTGCATTATGGAGATTATTTTTCCTACTATGCTGCGCTTGAAAGAAAAGTTGAACCCAGGGACGTAACAACAATAGAGAAACTGAAAAAACTACTTTCCCAGTTCTAGACAATTTCGGAAGTGCCGGGAGGAAGTATCCTTTCAATCTCCTCCAGGCCTGTCTCGAGGGCTTCCCTGATCTTTAGAGCAATCTCGTCCCGTTTAGTCTTCCCGGGCATTATTTCGATTAATTTTCCCTGTGATTCGAATGGTACTGGTGATACCATGGGAATAGTCTCACCTGAAAAGCTTATTTTGCCAATATATAGGTGCATCGGCAGGTCAAACAGATAATTTCTTTTTCCTCTTATTACCCATGATCCTGATGATACGTACTCACCTGATTCTGCGGTCTTAGAAACCTGTTCCGGATATACCCAGTAAGCTGAGCCTGAAAGCTGTCCTGCCGGCCATGCCCTTGAAAAACACACGGCGAACTGGCATGCTTCCCTTACGCTCTTCTCTGATGGCCTGCTGGTGTCGGTTCCCTTGACTACTGTACTGGGCGCACCGTATAGATCAGCATGAACGTAGAGATCGAACTGCTTCATGTGCTTTTTTACTACTTTTTCGTTGGATTTTCTGTCCTTCCCGGCGAGAACGAGGTTACCTTCTGATGTGAAGAACCATCTGTAGGTCTCAAACCAGAATGTCTTCCTGACCTTTTTTCTCTGTGCCTTCTGAACCGGAACTATCTGTCTCTTTGCTTCCTCTATCGCTTTCTCTGCGCCCTCTATTTTTGCATGAAAATCTTTGGATTCCTGGAATGCAAGGTTACCATTTTCCGTAGGCTTTTTGTTATATTGCAGATCGATAATGTTGCCGTCAAGATCAACCTGGCAGCGTTTCCTTGCTGGATCAAAGGCAACAATTGTACAGCCCGGAAACAGTTTAATGTCCTTGGTTATGCTTTTCTCCTGATTCCTTATCATCTCGATAACTGCCCCGACAGTCTTCAGGTTAGTGAATATGAATTCACCCTGCTTCCTGAATTTCTCGGAGCTGGACTTGAATTCCTCGATACTCTTCTCTATTGATCTGATCCTCTTCTGCATGGGTGATTCTTTAACGTCTATTTCAGGAAAGTTCTGAAGATAATAGTCGAGTCCATCGCTGAATGTCTCGAATACTCTGTCGGGTTCCTTTGGCAGATGGCTCAATAAGATGGGTGAGATTATGTCATCGTTTGAGTAGAAGTATCCCCTGTTTATTTTTGATTCGTCAAGGATTTTAGCGATGGTATTCCTTAAATCATCCACCATGGTGAATTCCGCGGCAGGGGTGTTCTTGTCCAGGCCAAGCCTGAACATGACTTCCTCTGCCATTTCGCCTCCCAGATTAAACCTTGTCGCAAGTGTCTGCACAATGTTTGCCTTACTGTTTCTGAGTATCTGGGAATAGCCTTCAGGCCCGAGGTTGGTGGGATCATTAGATTCCGGCGGGCTATAGGTAGATCCTCTTGCTATCGTCCTGTTCTTCCATTCACGCTGGTTATATGCAAATTTTATGACATCATCCTGCAGAACGATGAGGTTGCCTTCCCTGAATTCTTCAAGGATTATCCGTAAACCACCGGATAATTCAATGCCGACTATCCTGTCAAAATTTATCTGGTATATCGACAGAATTTTCCGGTCTTCGAGCATGCTTCGCAGCGTCATTGCCATGTTTGATGGAGTTTCCGGTGTTTCAGCTTCATGAAAGGCGATACCCTTTGACAGGGATAAGAAAAGAGATCTTTTTTTCACATCGCTACGGTATATCTGAAAGAGAAATTCGTCCTGTGAAATCTGGTGTATCTTCTTGATGAAGGAACCTGAAATTTCATCCTTATAGCAATTTACAAAGGCGTAAATGTCAAGCGAAGATTCCTTGTATTTCATGTATGGCACCGATTGCTGAGGCTACGAGCACCCAAAGGCAATAACCGATATTAAGGTGAACTTTAAACAAGTTCTGCCAGAGTCTTTATAAAAGAGACAGTTTATGCATGGCAAATATTATCTGCACATAATCATGAGCGCATAACATGAGGAGATTCCTTGTTGCATTGCATACCATGCTGGATGAAGACATGGTGCAGCATTTTTCCCAGAAGATGGCTTCTTCAGGCTACAATGTAACATACGTGGAGGAGGAAAATGTGCGGGCCGAAGAGCTTGAGAAAATGCTTGAACAGTTTCCGGACTGCATAATTCTGACATCCGGGCCTTCGGTTTCCGCTGCCCTGATCGCTTCAGTAAGATCCCGCCCTTCTGGTGCGATAATTGCTATAAATCCGATGTGGAAAGAGGATCTCAAGCCTTTGTTGAGCTCGGTGGAATCCAGCGTAATAATATTCACCGATGGGCCCGATCTATCCAGTATAAGGATGCAGGCGATGAAATACCATGATCGCATTGCGGGATCGCGCATTCATTATTTGAAGTCTGATGCAATGAAGACACTGCTCGGCCACCCTGAAAGGATGATTAAGGTTCTGGAGGATGCCCTTGATGCATGATGATCTTGTTGACAAGCTGGAAATTCAGGTCAGATATGCCGATATTGATTCCTATGGACACGTGAATAATGCAGTTTTTCTGTCTTATTTTGAACTAGGAAGAGTAAATTTCCTTAGAAAACATATTTCAAGGGAAAGTATAGAAAATTTGAGCATTGTTGTCGCAAGGGCAGAGGTTGATTATATCAGTGAGATAAAACTCGGTGACCCATTGACTTGCGAAACATGGATATCATCAGTCGGAAGAACAAGCCTTGTATTTGAATCTGTCATAAGAAAAGGTAACAAAGAAGCGGCAAAAGCTAGAATAACAATGGTTCACGTTGATGGAAAAGGCCACCCGGAGCCATTGCCGGAGTTCTATCGACAGCTCGCAACTCATGTCGGAAGCATCACATAAGGTATCCAGCCAGGGATCGGCGGCGAAAAATATAACATGTCAAATAACGATAGATGTAGGATCAGATCGAGGTATATTGATCCCCTCAGGTAGGCCAGAACGCCATAGAGAATGCCCATGCTGAACATGTCGACCACGTATAGTGGTGCATAAAGGCCAGGATATGCTGCTGGCTCAATCAGCAGGTAGTTCAGATAAAGAAGCATGAACATTGCAGCCTGTATAATGACTGCATATTCCCTCCTGACGTATCTGGAAAGCATTCCAAAAACAAGGAAACGAAAGTTTATCTCGTCTATGATAGCGATTCCATAAAAAATGTCAAATGGAGAGAATTTGTTCAATGCAAAAATGTAACCCCAGACAAAGAGTGCAGTAACCAGCAGAGCCCAGTCCTTGCTCTTGATACTTCTTATCGCATCCCTTATCATGCCATGATCACTTTCTATTGTTGCAACAAGTAGCAGGGGAACAATGAACAGGTAAAGATAATAGAGGGTAGCGCTCAGGGAAGGTTCAAGCAGGAATGCCAGGAAGAGGTAAAAAAGGAGATAAACAACTGCCTCAGTGAGCAAGAATAAGATGAGTGTCCTTTTCCCAGTTCGCATTTACAACAAGAGATAGGTTTGTGATATACCACATTATCGGTAGCGTCACTATTATCAGGATGATAGAAAGATAAAATTGCGAAGCAAGCGTGAAAGCACTCCAGACAAGTATGTTGAAGGATGTTGCGTATAGCAGCACAATACCAGACATGGAGAACATCATTGTTACATATTCAAGAATTACTATTCTTTCCTTGCTCTTATAAGCTATGAAGGGAAAAGCAATCAGAACGCCAGAACCTATGCTGCTGATATTCATAAGGGCAAAATAACCAGGAATTTGCGTGGCTAATGTTACCAGGCCTGGTTCATACCAGATGAGGAAGAGAAGAGTCGAAAGCACAATCCATAATATCGGGTGCAAGACTCTTCTTCCACTACCAAGTATGCTTATCAGAAGTGCCGAAGCCACTGCTCCTTCGACGAACATGAGGAAGTTTATCCCAAAGAAGAAAGTCTCATTGTGGATAAGGCCAGCAATTAAACCATATATTTCGATGAAAGGGACCGCGAGTATGAAAACATAGCTAGCCGAATGAAACATAAATGCTCTTTTCTTGAGTGGGTCATGTATCCTTATGAAACCTCTCCTGCGATTGATTAACAAAAACAGCGTAAGCGTTGTGAGCAGTACGAGGACAACGGATTCTATGAGAAGAGGTATTACAATTACAGAAATAAGAAGAGCGGCGAGGCTTGGCATAACAGCAGTTATGCTTTCGCACTGGCAGCCAAGTACAGCTCCGGCCCCCGCGAATGCAGATGTGAATCTTCCTCCCCTGGTCGAATAAGTTCTCAGGATCCAGAGATAATTTTCAGCTATTGCAACAGATATTATGGGATAGATGAGCATTGTCGGCAGGCTGATAGTAAGAACAAGAGCCGGAGACTGTATTACTATTCCGTCATAAAACAGAAGCGGGACGCCCGATGGCTGCTCGTCGCTATATATCGAGAAGAAGAGAATATGTGAAGGTATTCCTGGATCGAGGCGGACGAGGCTTGATACAACTATCATAAAAAAGAACACCAGCGATGAACCGGCAAGCAGCTTCCAGGAATCGCTGCCCGACCTGCGTACATGAACAATAAGCATCAGTACCACGATCGCGATCCATGGCACAAACAGGTCTGTGCCAAAGAGGAGCAATCCAAGGGTGGCATAAAATAAGAATACTGCGTTCCCTGTTATCTTAGAAACCCGGGGCGCTGGTATAAATATCAAGGCAGGAGCAAGGATCAATACTATTTCCAGGTATAGAAATACTGAACCAGTTCCGCTCCGGATAAAGATGTTGGAATAGTTCGTAAAAAATATGAAGATAAATACCAGCAAGGCGAAGATCACAAGATACTGGACATCTCGTTTTTGGAAACTTTTCATAAGACTACGAACCATATAGAAATCAGGAGTATGAGAAGATAGAAATTGGAGAATATGAAGGCATTCTTGAATTGAGCCGGAGCATAGTGCCTTCTATGTATCACGAGCATACGATATGCAAGATATACATCGGAGATAACCGCCAATATATAGTATACAATACCCACATGGAAAATCGTGCTCATGCTAAACATGATGAAAAATAGAGGAAGGAGGGAGAAAATTATCAGGATTACCGTATTAACCATTATCCATGTATATCCTGCTTCAATCCCAACAACCGAGGGCAGCATAGGTATATCGGCATTTTTGTAATCTTCGATCCGGTAGGAAGCGAGCGACCAGAAGTGTGTAGGAGTCCACATGAAAACCAGTGTGGCAATAAAGAGCGCGGTTATCGATATGTCACCGCTCACTGCTGCCCAGCCGGCAAGCGCGGGGAAACTGCCTGCAATACCACCTATCACAATGTTCCAGGTTGTTCTTCTTTTAAGTATGACTGTATAAAGAACGAAATAACTCAGGAATCCAAGGAAGATGAATATCGATGTGAGGTAATTTATCAGGAAATAGGAGAGAAGCATTGATACAATAAGGAATGCCAGTGCTATTCCGGCAAGAGCCTTCTTGTTTCCTGTATTAACAATATTCTGACGGTAACTGGTGCGGTGCATTTTGCCATCTATATCCATGTCGTAGAGATTGTTCATTATGCTCGCTGAAAAGGATGCCAGGGTGCCGGCAACAGCAAGTGGAATAATATATAGAATACGGGACATGGCCAATGGGTTGGATAAGAATCCAGTGATTGCCACTAATACAACCAGTAATGTTATTCCCCCCTTGGAGACCTGAATAAATTCAGAAAGTTTCATGGATAATGTTCGTCTCGGGTTTGGATGCCTTGCAGGGAGATATAGTTACCTGGGTCTGCTTCTGAGCCGGTTATATAAGATACGGATGCAGACGAAGAGGAGGAATTAGATACCTCAATAATGCCTATAGCAGTGGAGGGATGATAGAGATCCCAATAGGTATAATTGCTGGTTGACATGAAGAGGTAGTAGCCATGTGACATATTGGTAGTTGAATTCACAGATGCAACAGATGTTGAAGTGTTCGAATCCTCCTTGTTTCCAGAGTTAATTTCCAGTACATGCGTGAGGTTGTCTTCGTTTATAAGGGTAAAGTTAACGAGCGTGCCGGCGGTGATCGATATGGTTGGGTTAACTCCGCTGGACTTGCTGAAATTCCATCCGTTCACGTCTGCGTAGAGAGATATGTTTACCAGCGCTGAGTAAACATATATTTTGCCGAAGCGGCTGGTGTTATTAGAATTCCAGTAAACATACTGGCCTGTCTGATTGAAGGGAATGGATGCAGTAGTGCTCTTGTTGGTCTCGTTTATCACAGTTGTATAGTTGGATGTGTCTACTTTGGATCCAGATGATATCTTGAGCGAGTAATTGCTTGAGCTGGCATCATTTATGGTCAGATTTAGTAACGTACTGATTGGCAGTGCAATTGTCGGATAAAGGACGCCATTTGCAGTAAGGTTGTTCTTCAGCAGGTTCAGTGTCTGGTTTGAGTAATTTGCATAATGAGCGGACGGCACCGTTGTATTAACAGTTGCATTTACATAGATCAGACCAACCATGGTCTCCGGGTGCACAGTGCACCAGTATGTGAAGACACCAATTGTATCGAAATAAGCCTGGGTAGTGGATACATGTCCCGGGATAGTCGTTATCTGGGAGGTGGAAAGTAGCGTGTCCTGATAAGAGGATTCGGCCGAACCCGGGTTAATTGTCAATGTATGAGGTTGACCATCCTCCTCAATAATAGTGAAATTTACAACTGTATTGTTGGCTATAGAAATTGTGGGGTTCAGGGTTCCATGGCCGTAGTCCCAGCCAAGTGCGTCAGCATAAATAGTGATGTTTTCGTAATGCTTGACACCTTTCGAGGGGACAGCAGGAAGTGAAAATGACTTGACAGTTGGTGGGTTTAGCATAAGAGAAAATCCTATCGCAACCATGATGAGCACAATTACGACAAATACAACACCACCTTTATTTCCCTCCATGATCACTTGCCTCCTGATAAGGACGGGGCCCTTCCCAAGCCTGTATTATCTTCCTCAAATGCATTATCGGATGATGTAGAGGGCGCCTTCAGCCAGCTTACAGCTATATTGTATAGGAATACAAGCTGTCCAATTCCTATGATGACTCCGCCGATGATAGATGCATCCTGGTAACCTTGGAAAAAGCCAAAATAACCCGCAACTGCCCTGGGCATTCCAAGGAATCCACCCACTGACCATGCGAATGCCATCAGGTATGAACCGAAAGCAGTGAGCCCAAAGTGCCATCTCGCCAGAGAAACATTATATTTTCTGCCACCTGTGAAGGTTGGAAACAGCATGTAGAAGGCAGCAAATGAGATACCCATAGTTATACCAATGAATATGAAGTGGAAGTGACCGGTGACCCAGTATGTCCCATGAACCTGCTCATTAAAGGGAGCGAAGGATTGCATCACGCCCGTTATGCCGCCAATTATAAAGTCAATTATACCGTTGATGACAAAAAGCATGGGAACTGTCATCCTGATGGATTTTGCTGTCCACAATGTTCCTATGAAATTGAAAACAGTAATAGCTGAAGGTATTACCACAAGGAAAGACATCGTTGTAAAGAATGTGATCCATGCGATGCCAAGACCAGAATTTAAGAGGTGGTGTCCCCAGACGAGTTCGCTGAGAATAAGGAGGAGACCAAGACCCCATACACCTGAATTGTAGCTGTAAACTTTATTGCCTGTGAATCTGGGAAGTATCTCATAGATTAATCCGAAATAAGGTATAATCGCCATGTAAACAATAGGGTGACCCCAGAACCAGAAGAGTATCGTAAATAGAAGTGTGTTTGTTCCTGTTATGAAGAAAATTGGATTGAAATAGTCGTAGAACATCATTCCAAGACCGACCATAAGTGGTGGAGCAGACGAGATTGCCATTATAACAGTAAATAGAATGGACCAGGTGAAAAGTGACATCTGGTTTAGCTTTATGTCCGGAGACCGGTCAAAAGCTATTATCTTAATTATAGCAACTGAGGCAATCATGAGCCCTATGAATATTAGTTCCAAACCAAGAACGGCCAGCCATGCAAACTCTCCACCTCCAGATTGCGTCAGTTCAAGCGAAAGGGGCGGGTAGAAATACCATCTCAGAGCTGCCCTGGATATAAGAATGAATATTCCGCCAGCGAGCCATATCCAATAAGCCATAGATGTGTAAACTCCCATTGTATCCTTTTTCAGTTTGAGATGCGACGGGAGCAGGTAAAACCCAAGTCCCAGTGCTGCACCAAGGGCAAACATGTATATCATGAGTGTTGCGTGCTCTGTCATCAATACATTGTACTGGGCAGGTCCTATGATAGTTGGGCTGGGTTCAGTTAGACTGACCCTCATCAAGACACCGAAGGAACCAGCAATGAAGAGGAAGAGTATACTTGTGAAAAGATACCTCAGGCCAATACTTTTGGAGTCATCGTAAAGAAATATCCTCCAGCTTAGTTCCCTTGGCTTATCTGCAAGTTTCTCCCTGACATACTCATTTGGCCTCTCGAAACCAGCAGCTTCTGCTTGCTCATGCAGGTATTCCTTGGCTGGAATTATCCTGAAGTAGAAATAGAAAAGAACTATAGCTATTATTCCTAATATAATGGATATGTAAAGCAGGTTCAGGTTTGTGCCCGTAAGACCTAGGGATGACAGGCTAAATAAACTAGCAAATGAGAACATTATGCCACCACATTCATGATTCCTCGCATCTCATAATGATCAAGGCCGCAGTATTCAACACATTCAAAATAATATGAACCAACGACAGTCGGAGTGAAGCTCAAGGAATTGTTCTGGCCCGGTATTGCGTATACCTGCACATCGAGCTTTGGAATAGATAAATCATGTATAACGGCAAAAGACTGAGCCCCCTTCAAAGATGTCACGACCAGTACCACGGGTTTATTAACGGTAACGTTAAGGACGTTGACTGTTTCAGACCCATTACTGTACACGAATGCCCAGGACCACTGGGTAGCATCTACCTTGATGATCGTCGCATTACTGGGGTAACTTGGATTCGAATTGACGTTTTGTGCCAAGTTTTGATTGTGCGCTGAGATATACATAACATTTCCAATGGCGGCCCCAATAAGGATTGCCAGAACACCCGCCATCCAGATCAGTTCCTTTCTCGTTCTGTCATTCATCTAAAATCATCCCATTCGTATGATTTGTCCTTCTTCTTAATTACAGGGTACGCCAAGAGAAGAATACTGAATAAGCCGGCACCAATGCCTGTGCCAATAGTTGGCGCATTTATATACGCAGCCTGAAGCCCCGGGTTTCCACCATAAAACGTTTGCATCCAGATGAAAAGAAGTTCTCCAGACACGATTGCCGCTATTACGCCAATTATGAAAAACTGTATAATTAGTCTTTCACCAGTACTCATTCTGGTGGTTATGGGTTCAACTTATTTAATGGTTATTGGCCTTAGAAAAAACAGATATATTTAGCTATACGTTTACATGTAAATTTCATCAAATGGATATTACAAACAAGATTATAGTCGAAAAGATAACCATTTCATGAAGAGGGCAAAGCCGTTTTTCCTATAACATATATGAGATAGACCTAAAACGGAAATGTGTCGCGGATATATCCCCGATTTTTAAACAGGCCAGCATCGCTCATAAGAGCGGGCACGAGGGGATTTGGACCCCTGATCTATAGCTTAGGAGGCTATTGCCCTATCCAGGCTAGGCCACGTGCCCTATCCTTGCCAGTTGACAAGGTCTGTGGGCATTATAACACCGTATATAAATTTGAAAAATTGCCTCAGCATGCCGAAAGTTCTACAGAAATATCCTGACACTCCATGTTGATTTATCCTGAATAATATCCCCCTTCAACCCTTTGTCTATTACCTGCTTAAGTGCATGCCCTGCAGCAGATTCGTTATTATACTGAAGGTAGACGGAATCGTAACCAATTATAGGGACAAACTGCTGCTCAGAAAGCAGATCACGTATTTTTTCCATGGATTCAATAAAGGTCTCCTTCTTTATGATTGTATTTCCACCGTCGATCTTGCGAAGACCCTGATCTATGATGCTGTTATATGTCAATACTGAGATCGATTTGCCGGCAATCATTGCGCGCGCATCCGGGTAAATAAAAAATGCCGCTATTGCGACAACAATAACACCAAGACCGAGACTATCTCTCAAGAAAGCATAAAGTGAAACCAGAAGGAGAATTAAGCCTATCGTCAGGTAAAGATTCTTCATTTGCCTTGAGAGATATTGCTAATTGGCATTTAAGGATTGTAATGCCGAGTTTGTCTCATGGCTATAAAGTAAAACAAGAGACTTAAGTGTAGTAGGTTTATATTGTGATTCCAACATATTTTATGGAATCATAATCCAAATTTGTCGAATCATTTAAAGGTGGCCTTACTAATAACAAAAATTAATTATTAACATATCAATCCGAAACGAGATATATAATGGGCTGGCAGGAAGCAGAAGTTAGGGAATTAAAAGTCGGGCGATACATGCTGATAGATGAAGAACCATGCAAGATTATGGAGATTACCATGTCCAAACCTGGTAAGCATGGTGAAGCCAAGGCCCGGATAGTGGCAATTGGCGCTTTCGACAATCAGAAGAGGAGTGTTGTTTTTCCAGTAAAGCACAAGATCAAGGTTCCGATCATTGAAAAGAAGACTGCCCAGGTTCTTTCTATTACCAACAAAGAAGCACAGTTAATGGACAGCGAGACTTTTGAAACTTTCATTATTACCCTTGACGATGATATTATTGACAGAGTCAAACCTGGCACAGAGATTCCTTACTGGGATACTATGGGAAAGAGGAAGATAGTATTTCAGAACTGAACCATTTCTTCCAGCCTCCAGGGCTTCCAGACGCAGTTTCTTCTTACAAGGATGCAAAGTATGTCGTTTTCGGAGTTCCGTTTGATAGTACTTCATCATTTAGGAGAGGTTCCCGTCTTGCTCCAGCCGCAATAAGGTATGCTTACCGGAACCTTGAGGCATTTGATCCTTGGTATGGAACTGCTTTCCCGGATCTTAAGATTACCGACCTGGGCGACCTGACAGAAGAAGAAGACGCAAAATTAGTTGTAGATACAGTTGAATCTGTCGTAGCCTTGTTGAAGGCGGATGGCAAGATTCCAATTATGCTTGGCGGAGAACATTCCATTACAACTGGAGCCGTGAGAAATTTCAAGGAATGCAGCATGGTCATAATAGACGCTCACTCAGATTTCCGAAGAACTTACTTCGGTAATGAGCACAATCATGCATGCGTGACTCACCGTTCCCTTGAGATACTCGGCCCCGGAAGGATCTTTTCAGTTGGTACAAGATCCACTTCAAAGGAGGAGTATGAAGACCTAGATTATAGCAAGGTAAAATTCTATTCATCAAGAGAAGTCGATGCTCATGGCATAGAGAAAATTGCAGACGATATTGATGCTAAAGCCAAAGGCAAGATATATTTCTCGATCGATATGGATGGTATTGATCCGGCAGAAGCCCCTGGAGTAGGCACTCCTGAACCTTATGGGATATCAGCAAAGGATCTCAGGCTTCTGTTGAGCAGACTTGCCAAGAGAATCGTAGGATTCGATATAGTGGAGATGACTCCTCTGTATGATAACGGAAATACGGCGATGCTGGCAGCAAAAATAATACAGGATTTTCTCGGCAGCAGGGAACAGTCCAAATAATCAGGAAATATTTCTATAATCCTATTTTGCTCATTGCCTCTCTTCCCTTTACAATTTCAACCTTGCAGGGGGTTGGCAATTTGAATGATGCTTTATGAATAGCATCCTTCAAGCGGGCGGCAGCATCCAGGTTGACCCTTGCAACAAGCAAGACATCATCCCTATGGACCCTTGCAGCAGTGCCTACTGGTCTTCCGAAGGCCATGCTCATTCCGCTTGAAATACGGTCAGCACCAGCGCCTGTAGCCATCTTGTGTTCTCTGATCACATGATGTGGATAAGGAATGATTTTCAGGAAATAGTTATCCACTCCTACCGACTCAAGAAGCTTTCTGTTGACGGATACCCTTGCAGCTTCCAGTGCTGAATGCCTGATCTGGCAGGATTCCTTCGCTATTAATCTCATCTCTACTGCAAAGTCCTTCTTCTGATTACCCTGTGTGAAAGTAGTTATCTTCGGATATGGGACACCACCCATGAACTCCCTTCTGGTATAGGCAGGTCCGCTGATTTTAGAATACATTCTCGCCGGCTTAGTTACCATGAGTATCTCACTCCGTAAGGTCATACAGATATAAAAACCGACTGCTCACACCTCACATTTCCCTATTATAACAGAAGGTAAAATGCAATAAGTGCAATAACTATAATAAGTGAATGCATCCCGTGACATGGACAAGAAGCAGCTGCTGGAGGTGGCCCATGTGACGGTTAGAGGGACTTCCATCCGGATAACTTTACCAAAAAAGATAGTCAAATTACTTGATGTTTCAGAAGGAGATATTGTTGGCTTCTACGAAGAAAACGGGAAGATAGGATTAAAGAAACTGGAGTAGACCATTGCTCCGATAACAGGTCCACCTGATTCATTGATCCTGTCAATATTTCTTAGGCATATCACACTGCATTGACCTATTACCTGACCACCAGCACTGAGACCGGTGAATTTGCTGATACACGTTCAGAAACAGAACCCAGAAATATGCCTTTTTTGAAACCATGCTTTCGTGTGCCCATTACGATAAGACCCACCTTGAATTCTTCAGCTGCATTAAGAATCACACTCTCTGGATCACCCATCGAAACAACTGTCTGAACGTTCTTTATTCCCTTTTTCTTCAAGGCAGCAGCAAGGTTTTTAGTTCTGACCTTGCCATCTTTCAAAAGCTGCTCGTTGTCATCAATAATGTATTCTGCAGCCCCAAAATCGTCACTCATAGGAACAACTGATTGTTTGACTGCATGCACGATATAGAGCGTGGATTCATTATCCCTAGAAACTAGTTCGGCAGCAAAGTCAACTGCCTTGTCAGATTCTTCTGAAAAGTCGGTAGCAACAAGTATCCGTTTCAGCTGCTGCATTGTTTTATCATCTATTGTCATGATATCCCCTCTTCTGATATTATCGCCTATTGCGATAAAGATCAATAACCATAAATGTTCGCTTTTTATTACGCAACAACGGTGCGCCTCATGCGTTCGTAGAGGGAATACAGGAACACTGCAATTGAAACTCCCGTAACGCCGTGCCTGCGAGACCAGTCCAATTCCTTGACCATGTAAGTGAGGTGTTTGCTTTTGTCCTCATGTGGTGTATATTCACCTCCATTCATGTAACTCATGATGTTATCAATTATACGTTCCTTGTCACTGCGCTGGATGTATCCAACCTTGCTGCCAACCTCAACCATCCTGATACCTGATTCGTATGTAGCCTCGATCATTTCATGCTTTGACATCCACTTTGTTTCATAATTCAGAAAATCTTCCCAGGAGTTACCTTTGTCCAGAAGATTGTAATAGTCCAGAATAGATCTTGCAGTGATTTTAAATCCATATCTGTCTGGCATTTCGTAGAAAAGTGAGCCAGGGTCAAGAAAAGGAGCAAGCGGGCTTATAAATCCGAAAATAGGCATGTTGTCCGAGCCATGACTTGATATGAGCCTTTCAAGGTAGTCTGCATCATCAAGAACGTCACTTTTTCTCTGCATTGGGAGGCCAATCGAGAAATATACGTCGAATTTTCTTGATCCATATTTCCTTGCGAGGTCAATTGATTTTTCAAGATCCTCGTTGGAATAATATCTGCCGGTCTCTGACCTAATTCTCTGGTTTGATGAGTCCGGTGAAATTTCACACATGAACTGCGGAACAAATTTTGAAAGCATGCGTAAATACTCCACACCAGGAGGAGCAAAATATTCTGTCAGGAGGGGAAGATCTATGCCTCTTTCCTTGACCTCTTTAAAAAGTGCAGCATAAAACTTTTCTCCCATCAGGTTCAGATCACCGGCTATGAAAACTGGTGAGTTGATTGTGTCTTGCACTACTTCGATTTCATCTGCTACCCTTGATGGATCCCTTCTCAACGGTGAAATGTGAAAATAGTGATTCTTGTAAGCAAAGTTGGAACCGCCGCAAAAACCGCAGTTGAGCTGACATCCATGCTGTACGAGTGTCATTCCGGTTGGATTTGTAATCCAAGAATAGAAAGGCAGATGCCCCTTTATATCATGATATCTGACAGCATTCTTCACTAATACCTGGTAGTTGATGAATTCCGTAGCGGTAGGATCCGGGTCATTCAACGGTGGGTTCCTCAAAATCCTGCCATCCTTTCTATACACGAGATTTGGGACGTTTTCAAGGTTACTTTCCTTCTGGACTGCATCTATAAGTAAATTCATCTGCTTCTCCAGTAGATCTCCTGCCAGAATGTAATCTACTGCTTCATTTGCGGCAAGGATCTCTTCAGCGAAGTAGCTGGAAGAGAACCCACCAAAAACCACCTTTTTGTCTGGATGCAGGCTCTTGATGATCTTTGCGACATTGAATGCGCCATGAACGTGGGGGAGCCAGTGCAGATCTATACCAAAGATATCTGCGTCGACCCCTTTCAAATAGCGTTCGACATCAAATGTGTCATCGGACAGCATGAGCACCGCTAGATTACATATTCTTCCGGAAAATCCTTCCTCAAGAGCATGATTCAGCATGCTGACAAATCCAACGGGATACATTTCAAAGAGAGGTGTTGATGGCACAACATCTCCAATCGGGCCCTCTTTCAAAGGCCTGCGCCTGAAGTCATAGATGCTGGGAGCATGGACAAACGCTAGATCAGACTTCATCGACTTAGATATCTTACAACGTTTATTAAGTAATACCTTACGTGTTTGATTGTTAGACGATATTGGGATTTTGAAAATAATACTTCATAGGACAGCGCTGATCCTGTCCTCCTGAATCTTCTATATTATTTTCTTATTCTGGATTATGATATTGAATTTGCCTTCTGCGTCTTTCTCCACTATTTCGTTGCACCTGTCACATTTCAGCGAGCCGTCTGGTTGAAGATGGAATTTTGAGTCACCACAGTTTGGACATGTTCCCCTTACCCAGAGCTTTGAATAATCTGTTCCCTCTATGTATCTCTTCGCCAGATCTTCACTGTGTTCCTGCGGCCTGGACTTGAACGTTGTGACCATCATTATTGATGTTATCCACGCAAATCCGACAAAAGCCCATAAGAGAAGGAAAACTGTCAGGAGAACAGAGAGAAAAAGGTTACTTAGCACAATGAATGAAACCACGCTGAACATAGTTGATATAAAATAAGCTAGGAGGGATCGGGTGAAACCCACTTTTAAGCAGATATAATTGAGCACCATGACAGATAAAAGCATAGAAATAGAGTCCTGGCCAACGAAAGGAATGAAGTAACCTATGACAAGATCCAGCGCTGCAGCGATAAGGACTATCTCAAGGCTCCTCCATTTCTTTCTCTGTTGGTTACTCTGGACGATACCTCCTGCTTCCAGACGCTGAAATACATATGCTACCGGGTAAACAGTGATCAATTGCATTACAATTGAGAAAAGCACGGAAGAGAAACCATAAACAACGATTGCGGAATCGTTAGGCATTCCTAGGCTTGATGGAGCAACGCCAGCAAGTGCCTCTATCTCGGAAAGGAAGAGATCGAGCAGGGCAAACGCAGCCAGATACGAAGTATAAGACAGGCTAGCACTCCTGCTTTCACCGTTTCCTCTGATCAACGACTTTTTTCCGTAAATTACAGTATATGTTATGTAAGCTATTCCTGCCAGGACAAATATCCAGGCCAAATATACTGTGAACTGGTTGACTATAGGGTAAAGATATGCTGGTGTGTAATTGTGAATGTACTTATACGCCGGGTCTAGGTTATAAGCCCCGTAAAGAGCGAATGCTATAGCAGATATACCCGCAATCACAAAAAAAATCGCTGATGTCCGCACAGACAGTGGAGTCCTCTGGGTCTTTACCCGCTCAGTTTCTTGTTCCAGTTAATTTCACCTTCAGGATAGTGTGATATTTAGTCTGTTGTTGATTTTTCCCTTGACTAGTGTTGTTTTTATATTAATGGTACCAACTTCAGACGTGTTTCTGACCTGGGTTCCCATATCAGGAAACTCCGGGTAATCCTGAATTTTAACAAGTTTGATCCTCTCAAAATCAGGCACCTTCCCTCTAGTCAGGGACATCAGTTCGCTGGATGCCTGGAATTCTGCCTTTGTGACGAATCTTGTGCTTATCTCGACCGAAGACTCTACAATGGCCCTTGCTTTTGCAAGGATGGCATTCACCGTCTCTTCAGTCAGGTCGTTCAGATATATATCGATCCATGCGGAGTCGTCATACGTCTGGTTGATCCTGCTATTCGCGGAATAATCTTTATAGGCAATACCCTGCAATATGTAAAGAGCGGTTCTGAACCGCATGTGCAGGTAGCGTACATTCCAGTCTATGACCTGCCTTACCTCCTTTCCAATAATATCTGTAGGATAAGTGTCAAGGGACATGAGATGTATAGACTCTCCGTCGTTCCATGCATCCACGATTATATATTTCTTGTCGTCTATTATGACGTCTCCCCTGTCGTTTGGCTGCCCGTCGCCGGTTGGAACGAAGACAGTTTTGTCCACCACAAGATCCGTAAATTCCACTTTTACGGCTTTTCCTGTTCCCTCTTTTGCATACGGATCTTCGATATAGGATCTTTCTGTTACCATTGCATCGATATGTCCTGTTTTTTTAAAACTATTTCCCTAAACCGTACTGCATTAAAGCTTTAACTTGGTAATGATACCGCCCACGATGGATTTGGAGTTCCTTTACTCCCTGAAAAGGGAGGGAGTGAAGCTTGATCTGGATATAATGCGTGAATTTGCCCCAAGGCTAGGTAATCCGCAGAATAAGTTCAAGTCTTTCCATGTTGCCGGAACAAATGCAAAGGGATCTGTCTCCTCCTTCATTTATAACATATTCAGGCAGAGATTCAGCACCGGCCTGTACACTTCGCCTCATCTCGTAAAGTTCAACGAACGCATAATCGTCGATAAGGATTTCATAACAGACGAATACATGGAAACTTTCATGACAAAATATTTGTCAGTTATAGTCGACCTGATGAAGACTCAAAGAAATCCGACCTTTTTTGAAACGACGACCCTGATGGCTTTTGACTATTTTGCCAGCAAAAAGATAGAATTCGGTTCCATAGAAGTGGGCCTTGGAGGGAGACTGGATTCCACCAATATCATCAATCCCGAGGTTTCTGTTATCTGTAATATAGGATACGATCACTTCGACCGTCTCGGATGCACACTCGAATCCATTGCCTATGAGAAGGGCGGAATAATTAAGGAAGGCAGGCCTGTAGTCCTTTCGGACCAGAAGGAAGAGGTCGTAAGAACCATCAGGAGGGTATCCGATCTCAAGAACTCAAGACTTTTCGAGCTGTCAGATAACAGTATAGCAAGCAATGTAAATCAGGGGATTGATGGAATTTCATTTGAACTTAAAGGCATGCTTGATCATTACTATATAGAGTCGAGAATGCTTGGATCTCACCAGGTGAAGAATATTCAGACGGCAATTCTGGCAGCAGAAGTTTCAGGCGTGGATAAGATAGGAAGAAAGGAGATAGAGAAAGGTATTAAGGAGGCAATCTGGCCAGCGAGGATGGAGATACTGAGCCGTGAGCCATTTGTTCTGGTCGACTGCGCCCATAACCCGCCGGCTGCACGCACACTCGTTACTTCATATAAAAAAATATTCAGTAAAAAGACTGCCGTACTCCTCGGAATGCTCAATGACAAGGACTGGTATACGTTTGCACATACAATAAGTGAGATAGCCGATGAGGTTGTGTTTACGCGTCCTGATGAACCCGAGAGATCCCTTGATCCTCAAGAGTTCAGCAGGTATTGCGGCTCTTTCTTCAAGAAGAGCCTTATAATAGAGGATATAAAAGAGGCATATGAGTATGCTATTCAGCATTATGACAGAATACTTGTCACAGGATCAATTTATCTGGTTGGGAAGATAAAAGAATTCACCGGATCCAGTTTATATCCTTATATCCTGAAGTAATTATTCATTTGCCATTTCATAAAAATACTTATTAGTACTTCAACACTCTAACCAGTTTTACCGGTTTCTATGACAAATCCTTTTTTTAAATATAGGTCGAGTGAGGTGTATAATGACCTTCGACTCACTGTACTTTCCAGTTCTTTCATTCCAGACTCTTTCCCCCACAGATCAGAGCAGATAGACCAGATGGTGAAGATCCTGAGCAGTGTAATGCGTAACAGCCCTCCATCCAACCTCCTTCTTTACGGAAAGAGCGGTACTGGAAAAACCTCTGTTGCAAAGAAGGTCTCAAACCTCCTGAAAGAAGCATTTCCGGAGAAGGTAAAAGTAATATACATTAACTGCCAATTAAACGACTCCACATATTCCGTACTTGTCAATGCAGCAAATTCAATCATAGCCAATGAAAATGAGAAAATACCCCTATCCGGCTGGACAGTGGAACGTATTTACAATGAGCTCCTCAGACAGCTTGAAAAAACCGGCGGATTCATTATCCTTATTCTCGATGAGATCGACAAGCTGGCAAGGAAAAATGACGGTGACTCCCTGTACGTGATACTGAAACTTGCAGATGATGCAAAATATTCAAGGCTGTCGTTTATAGGTATTACAAACTACACCTCTTTCCTCGAAACTCTGGATGCGCGTGTCCGCAGCAGGCTGAATCAGGAAAGCATTGTTTTCCCCTCATATAATGCGTCGCAGCTGCGCGATATTCTCCAGGAAAGGGTCAGTCTCACTGGAATGGGGAGCATGGTTGATGAATCTGCAATCAGCCTCTGTGCAGCAATTGGTGCAAGAGAACATGGGGATGCCAGGAAAGCAATAGATCTTATGCGTATTTCCATCGAGATTGGGATACGTGATTTCATGGAAAGAATTGGTGAGGAAAACGTTTACAAGGCCAGGGATAAGTATGAGATGAATATCCTCAGGGAGAGCATAAACGGTCTTCCACTTCACTCAAAGATACTTCTTCTTAGCGCCGTTGTGACACAGGATCAGGACAGGGACAACATGATCACCGGCGAGATTTACGAGAACTACAAGAAAATATGTGATGAGCTCAGTGTTCAGTCACTCACTTCGAGGAGAATAGGAGATCTGCTCTCCGAACTTGACGATCTTGGGTTGATTATAACTGTGACAAGAAGCCTTGGAAGATATGGACGAACCCGGGTAATAACTGTCCCCGATCATGATGATCTGATGAAGAAATATCTGCTTGAAGATGAAATTCTGAGCACGTTCAAGGGGATCAAGATAGGAAAACAGCACAGGCTGAAAATGGATGCGGATGATTCTCAGTCCAGGCCGGTAAAAGAGGATGAAATGAGCGATATCCTCTCATCAAAAAAAGAGTGAGCGCACACACCGAGGCAGCAATAATCAGGCGTCTTTGTAGATTGCACAGAGATCGTCGACCACATGTGTAAGGGTCATTTTGGTTCTGGAGGCAAACAGGTTTGGAGCTTCTGTCCAGTCGTAATTGTCAACTAATATGAGGGATCGGTCGGAAAGGTATGGCAACACGGATTCAAGCTCGAATAATACGTGCTCTTTGGTGTGCTCTGAATCATGAAAGAACAGGTCAACGCTGCCAATCCTTGTTAGCCCTTTCGGAAGTGTAAACTTGCTATTGCCAAGCGTAAGATCCCATCGCCTGCGCATATTCTCCGGCACTACAAAACCTACAGGTTCCCCTTTCTCTTCTTCACCGTACTTCATCCCCAGATCAAAGCTGTGCAGCTTCCCACCAGTCTTCTCGAGGGCAGAAAGAAAGGCAAAGCTTGTTGTTCCGGGGCCAACGCCAGTCTCAACAACATTTCGAGGCTCAAGCGTTCGTGTAATTGAATATATGAAAGTCAGCTCATCGGCTGAAACCTGCCAGAACTGCCTCCCGCCAATTTTAGAGGATATATAGGAATTGATTTCCCGGGCATCACTAATCGCAGCCTCGTAATCGACATCGCTAATTCCAACAGCCCGGATCACTGGTTTATAGTTTGTTTCCATTTTTGTCAAACATTATGGGTTTCTCTATCTCAGCCATAATAGCATGCTGTCCCTTAAGCTCCTTGAAACCTTCAACAAACTTGCTTGGATCCTGTCGAATTGCATCGAAGGTGTTATAATGCATAGGTATAACATACTTCGAACCGAGCATCTTTGATGCGTAAAGTGCTTCCGGGATGCCCATCGTATAATATCCACCGATTGGCAGCAATGCGATATCCGGCTTGTACAGATCTCGTATCACTTCCATATCCTTGAAAACACCTGTATCTCCAGCGTGGTATAGCTTTAGACCATCTGTAACTATTATCCCCATGGGGCTTCCCCCATACTTACCGTTATACCCGGATGAGTGGAAAGCCGGTACCGAAGTGAACTTGATCCCGTCAATATTGGTTGATCCTGAATAGTTGATGCCGACAGCATTCAAGTCCTTGTTTTCTTCCTGAAGAATTCCAGCAAGTTCAACCATGGTGACAAGAGGTGCAGAGTTCTTCAGTGCTATCTTCACTGCATCGGCCACGTGATCAAGGTGCCCATGCGTAACCGCAACCATGTCAACCTTCACTGAATCAGGTTTAATCTTCGCAACTGGGTTTCCTTCAAGAAACGGATCTATGATTACTTTTTTTGTCATTCCTACCGTGAAGCAGGCATGACCATGCCAGTTTACCTCAAATTGTTCTGCCATGTTCATGAATTACTTCAATTATATTTAGGTATCCTTGACAGCTTGGTTTTGCATTAGATTTTTAAAAGAGCACTTTCGCCTAGTGTCCACGTAATGCAGCCAAACTTTATACATTGAAGGATATCAATGGCGTTGAACCTCTTATTAGATGCCTTTGTAGGAATACTTCTTGGAATATCCCTGGCTGCCCCACCGGGGCCAGTCACCGCTATGATTGTCCGCAAAGCGGCATCATCGGTGTGGAAAGCATTCAGCATAGGCCTCGGAGCAATGACCGCAGATCTAACGTTAATGCTGATTGTTTTCTTTCTCAGGAACGAAATAGACTTTACTAACTATGACAGGTATATCTACATTATTGGCGCCTTCTTCCTGTTTTTCATCGCTTACGAAATCTATGAAAATAAGACATTGGTTTCCGAGGAGACATCCGGTTCCTATTTACGGGGTTTGACTGTTGGCCTGGTAAATCCAATGCAGATAGGTTGGTGGCTTTCTGTAGGACTGAGCTTTCTCGCTGCATTCGGGTATCTGGTATTTTATTTTCTTTTTATTGGCATTTCAATCTGGGTTCTTGCTTTATCGTATCTAATTAAAATTGGAGTAAGAGCATATGGAGAAGCGGCTCAAAAAGCAACGAGATTTGTGAGCGTAGCGCTTTTATTGGCGTTTGGCATCTATTTTGCAGTGGTGGTCTTTATAAATATTGCTTAAAGGCAATAAGCATAGAATCTATCAGATATCATCTGCTTTGTTATTGTCTATCGCGGAAATTCCCCTTATGGTGTTTATTGTGATATTCGCCGGTGAATATTTAGTAAAGGACGTCTGTTCGTTCTCAAAACCGCTATCTTTTCAGGCTCAACACACTTTTGTATGGGTTGATGAATGAGTAGATGTATTGAATAACTTTGCTTCTGCCTGATTTGTTATAATTTTGACCAAGTGTTGAATGTCTAAATCGAGAACTTATGCGAAAAAGCTCTTTATTTGCGGATGAAACCTTATGAACAACTTGTTCTGACCCACATGAAAGTTCGGTGCCCCTTATTATTTAGTAGATATAAAATGGGAAGTGGGCGTGATTACCACTGATCCCAGTTTTTTTTGTTTTCGGTTAAGATTTACAACAGACCTATTACTGCAATATCTTGTCAGCGAAACTGTTTGCGGGATCGACCAGTGATTTTCCGTTCTTTTCCACTGACTGAAGCGCAGGAGGCGATGACAGGTAATCCTTTACATGTTCATTCAGCCTTCTTGGGAAGCTCGGTATCGTGTTGTTCTCAAAGAAAACGCCTGTTGGTATCCTCTTGTCCATCTCAAGTGCTTTCATGAAGGCACGCTGATAGATTTCTTCATAATGATCAGCATTACTCTCATTGATTGTGGGATTCCATGTCTTGTCATCTTCAAGCTTGTAAACCTTCTGCCTGTAAACTTCCATTGTGTTTATGTTGTTGTAAGTTGGGCATGGCTGCAGAACATCGATAAGAGAAGAACCATCATGCATTATTGATCTCTTGATAATATCCTTAAGCTGCTTCGTATCGAAAGAGAATCCCCTAGCTACGAAGGTATAACCGGATGCAAGCGCAAGAGCAACAGGATTCACCTGCCCGAATACATTGGGCCTGGTCAGTGACTTCGTCTGCATTCCAAGTGCCATTGTGGGAGCAGCCTGACCTTTGGTCAGTCCATAAACCTGGTTATCAAAGAGCACTACAGTTATGCCAGTATTTCTTCTTCCTTCAGCCACAAAATGTCCAGCACCTATTGAAAGAAGATCACCATCTCCTCCCGTAAGAACGACCTTTAGGTTCGGGTTTGCCAGCTTTACGCCCGTCGCAAATGGTATTCCCCTGCCATGTAGAGTGTGCATTCCAGCCGCGTTTACATAGTGAGGTGTCTTCCCTGAGCATCCAATTCCCGAAACCATGGCAAGATTCTTCGGATCCAGGTTCAGCTCAGTGAATGCCTGCGTAAGGGCTGTCAATATACCAAAATCCCCGCATCCGGGGCACCAGTCGATTGCCACATCAGTTCTAAAATTATGCGCCATTTTCCAACACCACTAATTTTTCCTTCTTTTCTATTATCCTAAGCGAAGCTTCTATTACTTCATCCTCTGTCACATGTCGACCGTTATATTTGAGGATAAGATTCTCAACGTCTATACCGGTATTCATCTTGATGACCTTGCATGCCTGAGCTGTCATGTTGCTCTCCACTCCGATCACGGTCTTTGCCTTCTTTAGCACTTCAGAAACAAACTTTGAGGGAAAAGGTTCAAACATCTTAATGTAAAGAAGATTTGCCTTGATGCCTTTCTTTCCAAGGGCATCAATGACGTCGAGCACAAGTCCCTTCTGGCTCCCCCAGGTCATAAAAGTAACATCTGCTCTGGCAGGTCCAAGCACTAAGGCCCGTTCTGAAATAGGTATCTCTTCCTCGGCCGTCCGCAGTTTGAGGAATCTCTTCTCCATCTGCCTATCCCTCATCCAGGTGTCCTCTGTGACATGACCCTTCTCGTCATGTTCATCGCCAGTAAGCCAGAATATATCCTTGCCGAAATACCCTATGGGGGAAATACCGTTCTTTGTATCCAGAGTGAATCTTGAAAACGCGTCCTTCCCATCTGACCTGTCTGGTTGCTGTATCTTGATAGATGATCCATCCGGGATATCGACCAGCTCAGTTGTGTTTGCCAGGTTCTTGTCAATAAGGTGTATAACGGGTAGTTGATATCTCTGCGCATAATTCAGCGCACGCGCAGAGTCCTCTATGCACTCCTTCACATCGCCGGAAGAAATGACCATTCTTGGAAATTCACCATGGCCGGTATGAAGGGCAAAAAGCAGATCAGATTGCCCGTTTCTTGTTGGAAGCCCGGTACTTGGTCCTCCCCTCTGATATAATGTCACGACGAGAGGGATTTCGTCCATTCCGGCAAAGGATATGGCCTCTGCCATGAGCGAAAAACCGGGACCGCTTGTAGCAGTCGCGCTCCTGGTTCCAGTCATTGCGGCACCGGATGCCATATTTATTGCAGAAATCTCGTCCTCCGCCTGAACCACAGTGACACCGCCGGTTATCAGGTTAGTGTTCTCGCCATCCATCCACTTGAGTTCTTCGTGCTCTTCCAGGATAGTGCTTTCGTCGCTTGCGGGAGTTATTGGATAATAAGTCTGGAACCTCAGTCCACCCAAAACTTTACCAATGGCTGATCCGTCATTTCCAGTTAGGAGCATCTTCTTACCCATATCAAGATCAGGAAGGTTCTTTATTCTCAGCTTATGATTCGCGCAGTAATCATAAGCCGCATCAACGACCTTTATATTTGGTCCTATCACCTTTTCCTTGTTTCCAAATACGCTCTTTATAACTTTCTCGACATAGTTCTCGTCTATCCCAAGAACAGCAAGAGTTGCAGCAGCTCCGAACGTGTTGAAATATCTGGTCGGGGTACCATCGGGAACAGCTTCGGACACCACATTTCCAAAAGAGATTGGAATTGGGACAGCGCCTTTTGACTTCATATAATCGAGGACGCCTCTCACGTTGAGTGTATGCCCTGCACTTTCAAGCATTTCCTTGATCCTTCTTGATGTGTCCCTCATAATCATCCTTGCCTGTGAAAGCTCAGATGTCTCGAAGTCTGCATCATAAAGCACTCGTGTTCCTTTTGAAATATCCTCGTGATGCTCGAAGATTGTATCTGGGTCGAGTGCAACAAGTATGTCGACCGGGTACTTCAGTGAACGGACCTGAGAATTCTTAACACGAAGGTGCACATAACTGTGCCTCCCCTTGATGTTTGAATGGAACTCCCTCACAGAAATTACCTGGTATCCAGAGTAGGCAAATGCCTTGCTGATCATGTTAGAAGCCGTGTCGATACCGCCTCCCTGCGGTCCACCGATCACGATACTGAGATCTACATTTTCCATAACGCCAAGAATAGCAAATCAATTAATATACTTTTTATGAGCGCTACTGCTAAATTGCAGGAAATGCAGATTGACCCGACCTTCAGGCTCAAAGAATTTATTATGTATAGACCCATGCGGTAGACGTGTTTGCAATCTACTTCCTTAAACCTGAAAACAGGTCCGCAGTGGACGCCATGAAAGATGACGATCTCATAGGCCGTCAGTCGATCATAACAAAAGATGCGTCTTCCTTTGATTTCAAGGAGCCGGGCTTGATAGTACTGGTTGAAGGATCCACCGATGCCATTAATGCAGTCGATTCCAGGTTCGGTTCCTTAATGGAAAAACTGAATAAGGATAGAACTGACCGGTTGTATGCTCTTATTAAAGAGGAAGAGAAGAAGGCAGACGAGGGTATGGGGTTCCTTTTTGGCTAAGAAAGTTCTCGTAGTCACTGGAATGCCAGGCGCAGGCAAGGACGAGTTTATCTCCGTTGCCCGTGAAATTGGATTCACCGACTTTCACATGGGTAACACGGTAAGGAAGTACGCCGCGGTCGACGGGATCCCGTCAACAGATTCTGATATTGGTGATTTTGCCTCAAGGGAGAGGGTTCTCAGAGGCAAGGACATATGGGCAAGGAGAACCATAGAGACTATAAGTGACTCTGACAGGATTATTATCGACGGGTTACGTAACCAGGAAGAGCTGGACTTTTTCAAGAAAGTCGAAGGTCATGTATTTGTCGTTGCTATTTTTGCAAACCGTGCCACAAGACTTTCCCGCATATTGAAGAGGAACAGGCCAGATGACATAAAGAGCCTCGAAGAACTGATAGAAAGAGACAACCGTGAACTTTCGTGGGGAATAGCTAAAGCCATAGTTCTTTCCGATTATCTTGTCGTCAATGACACTACGCTAGAACATTTCAGGGAACAATCGCGTAAGCTTCTCGACGAAGTCTCAAAAATTTCATAATGATTTGGAATAGGCAACAACTGCGTCGAAAAATTGCTTTCCAGCTGTAGGTTCAAGCTTTTCTGAAGCCTGGTATGTATAATAGATCCTTTCAGGATGTGGCATGAGACCTATTGCGTTCCCATAAGTATTTGAAAGTGCTGCTATGTTCCGGTACGAGCCATTTGGATTCCATGGATAACCGGCAGGATTTCCATCTGCGTCGACATACTGCAAAAGAATATTCCCTTGATCACTTAGTGACATGAAGGTGCTTTCTGGATCATCAAGAACAACGCGTCCTTCCGAGTGAGCCACTGGTATCTCCCAGGCTTTCCTGCCTGCGTACGCCGCCCCAATCATTCTGTTTTTAGATGCTATCCTGACAAAAACCTTCCTGCATTCGAACCTGCCCGAAGAATTGAATGTAAGAGTAACCTTCCTCCCCAAATCTGAAGTTCCAGGAAGCAGGCCAAGTTCAACCATCACCTGGAATCCGTTACATACACCAATAATCGGCCTGTGCGAGTCGTCAAAGTTCAGGATGTCGTGACCTGAAGCGCTCTTGATTCTTGCTGCAAATATCGCCCCTGCTCTCACATAATCCCCTGCAGAGAAACCTCCCGGAAAAAAAATGATGTCAAAATCCGTCAGTTTCTTGCTGCTGTCCTCAAGCTGCTTGATGTGAACATATTGTGGATCAGCACCCGAACGCCTGAAGCTCTGATATGCCTCATACTCACAGTTTGTTCCTTCCATCCGTACTATTGCAGCAGTCGGCTGGCCGGAAGAATCCGTTTACTGACCGCCCCTTCTCTCCTTTGCTTTCATTCTAAGATCGGGAGAACCGCATTTCCTGCACCTCTTTGCTGTCGGTGCATTCCTTGCATTGCATTTCATGCATATTTTTTTATTTAATCTTCTTTCGACTGCTTCTGGAAACGGCATCTATGTACACTTCCCTGTATTATCGCTACATTGACCTGATTGTTTACTCCCTAATAATTCTTGTACTGTATCCAGTGCGATAAAGAGGAAAAATTCTCAGTGTTGCTTTCTTGTTCATCTTTAGCGACAGGATTCTGCTTATATTATCCTTGGTATTAGAAGTTCCCAGAATATAAGAAACACAATGAAGAGTCCAAGGTAGTTTGCAATTGCACTTGCGGTCTTCTCGTTCGAAAGAGATTTGATTTTCCTTTTAGTTCCAAATATGTAAAGGGTGTCTTTCAGGAACTGCCCACCGTCGGTAATAAGGATTGGCAAGGCGTTCGTCAGGCCAAGTAGAAAACTCAACCAGAAGACCCAGAATAACATGTTGGTTGAGAACCAGAACAATGGTGCGTAGAAGGGGGTTGCGAACAGTGAAGCCAGGCTTGTAGGTACAGGCGACAATCCCTGAAATGGAAGAGAAAGGGTCGTGAAGAATCCCTGGGTTCCCCCATAAATTGCATCTGCGCCAAACACAGTCGACTTGATAAAAGTCATTGGATATCCAGCTATTCCGAGATAGGAAGTTGTCACGCCGAGGAAACTCTCGCTCTTGAATGAAGGGGAGTTTAGCCCTGGAGCGTATTGCGAATAATAGTCATATTTCGAGGCAGTAGTAAGATTGACCGTCTGATATGTAATTGAGGATGATGAGTTTGAATATATCATTGTTATGGACACTGTGGTATCCGGGGGAATAGCATCCAGCGCGTTTGTAAGAGAGGTCTGGTTGTATATTGGGGTGGCGCCCACGTAAGCTATTATTCCACCAGGAATAATTGTGTTATAAGCAGGATATCCACTCAGGGTGCCAGAAACTACCAGGCCGGCTGGTATATCCTGGTTTTTCAGAACACCTCCAGAAAGTATGCCTGCTGTTGTCATGGTCCCTGGAAGAATTGTAGAGTTCTGGAGTTCGTTCAATATATTGTCTCCGCTGTAATTGCCAAAACTAACCAATTCGGATCCGGGAAGAATTACGCCTGAAACAGGGGAATCGGAAGCAACCTGCTGCACGTAAGCCCCTGGCTGATATGCATGAACGGAAGGCATAAGAAGGAAAACAAGGATGAGAAATGATATAAGAGCAATAATTATGTTTATTGAGGGGCCTGCCGCAAATATACGTCGTCTTACGACAGGATCGGCCGCCATCATAGCTTCCTGTTCCGGCTCAACAAATGCACCAATCGGGATGATGAAAAAGAGTGCACCGACAGAAGATACGGGAAGTCCGTGCTTTCTTGCAGTTATTCCATGCATCAGTTCATGTATCACTACAGAGAAGATCAGAGCGACTGATCCATAAAGCAGCGGAATATCCCTGTTTATACCCGGAAGCACAATGTATTCAGTAAGTGGAACAGAAACGATCTCCTTAATTTGTGTGGCAAGGTAACTTTCATACAGAAGAAGAACAATTCCGCCTATTAAAAAAGCAAGAACTATTACAACTGAGATTTTAGAAAACAGTTTAGACCCGTTTACTCTTGAAACACGATCCAGGATTCCCCGATTTTTTACTGCTTTCAGCATGAGAAATGGTCCATATACTTGGAAATTCTTAGTTTTCGCTATTCGTCCGGAAAGAGCGGTTAGAACAACTATCCATGCTATAATTAACAGAATCGCTATTTCCAGACCACTGATCATTGCCGCCTAATTTCTAACAGATATTACTCTTTTTCCTTGAAGAAAGTAAAAAGGTCAGGGATATATTTATTGATCATGACTCAGATCCAGTCCCATAAGGAATCGCTGAGTCCTGAGTAATACTCCAGTGCGGCTTTCGATTCCGGTTCACCCATCAATGACCTGAATAATATTGAAATGTACTCCTCAGCTTCCGGCGTCGGTACAAACGTCGTGACATAAAGCCTGCCGTCCATTATGCTAAGGAAAACCTGGAACCTGGGTATTCTAGCTTCACCCATCTGCTTTCTCATTTCCATCAGTTTCTGTACCTTGAAGTATGCTTCATAGATATTATCCTTCTGGGAAATAACAGTGAAACCCTTTTCCGCAAGTGAAGTGGTAGAGAAGACAAGTACTTTCAAGCCATCTGCGTAAATGGACACCCCTACTATCTCTCCTACGGTTTCTTCTGATAACATGTTTAGTTTTGAGACAAGAGGATCATCCGTCGGTGCATTCAATGAATATTTTACAACCGACAGGGAAACATATCTGTTTAGATCCTCCATTCTGGCTCTCATCGGCCTGGAAGCAGTCAGGCTAACAATACGGAAGTCTGAGCTAATTCCGACATAGCCGGAGAGGATTTCATGGATCTCATGCATCTTGCTGCTGCTGAACCTGAAATCAATGAAGAGCTCGTTCTTGATCATGTAAGTGTCATTAAGTGCAACTGATGGGGTTTCAAGCAGGTTTGTAATGATTTTCATATTTTCCTGATTCTTAATCCTTTCAGCTATAGTGTAATACATCCTCTTCTGGATCACGTCACTCCTGGAAAGAATGGGGGAAATAACCGTATTGGATTTCCCAGTCTTGTGGAAAAATAACTGCAGGTAGAGGCCTGTCGATTCAGTGAAAATGTACGCCTGAAATCTCTCCTCTGTTCTTGAGAGAAGATCAAAAATTTCGGACCTGAGCCTGATTGCGAGTACGCATTGTGTGTCAAGTTTGCCATCTGCAATGCTAATTCTCATTCAATATTCTCCCCCTGTCTGGACAAGGTTATTTCCTTTCCTCTTTCTATGCCGACGAGAGCGAATCCAGCAGCAGCCGCAATTGTTGCCATTCCTATCGAAAATCCAAAAAACTGCCCATAATAGAAGAAAAGCCATCCGTTGGCAATCGCTCCGATCACGGAAAGTAATACAATAATACTTACAATCTTAATTCCTCTGATAGCGTAACTTTTTGAAACAGCAATGGCCATTATTGAGATGAGCAAGATTAGTAACGCATTGCCTGTGTGAAACGTTACCAGCAGATAGTGCTGAAAGTAGTAAAGAAGTATTGTCGTAAATGACTTTAGCACAATCTGGAGGTTCGACTTAAGATTAATGCCCATAACCAGCCAGAATTGGACTCCCAAGAACACTAGAAAGATCATTAGCGTATTTCTGATCATTCTTCCTTTAGCGGTCAAATCCTTAATGGCTCTAATATAGATCAAATCTGACAGCCTTCTAATTTTTGAATTGTGCTCAAGCGATCCATTAAACGGCAGGTTCCAGCTTTTTTCCCCGGTTTGAGTCTTTTTAAGCTTCGGATGCCAACTGATAACATTAATCAGATGATAAATGTCACATATAAGGCGTTTTGGTTAAGGCTTTCCTCATAAAGCATGAGTTCCTGATAATAAGGTCCTCATTTTACGCGGAGATCAGTGCATATCCTGATGAGATGACCAAACATTTTAATTCCATGGGGGCGAAAGACTCACTCAATTATGAGGTCATCTATGTCCCGTGGGTAATATGTGATTACCTCGGGGCCTTCCTTATGCATTATTATGGTATCAGAATGCCTGAAACCCCCAAGTCGCGGAATATAGATCCCCGGCTCAATAGTGAAGACCATGTTTTCCCGAATCAGCGAATCATCCCCCACGTCGAAGAAAGGCGATTCGTGACCTTCGAGGCCTATGCAGTGCCCGCTGTGATGCAAAAGGAGCTGTGACACATCGTTCATCTTGGCAAATGAATTGACCAGTCGATCTATATCGCTGAACTTGGATCCAACTTTTAATGCGGAGATTGCAGCTTGTTGCATTTCCACCATCAATCCATGATATCTACGCATCTGGGTTGTAACTTTTCCCACAAATAAGTTTCTCTCTATCTCCACATGATAACCATCAATATATCCATCGGCTCCCGATCCCAGCAGATCATCTTTCTTGATAGGTCTGTTGATTGAAAGGGAATGCGGGTAATAAGAGTGCGTTCCAACCTGCCCACGGAATCCAGCCGAGATATCTATGGGGTAACGAATTGGAGGCTGATTGTCCCTGCCAAATGCATTCATTGCAGCAAGGCATGCATCTGAACTTGCTCTATGCGCGATTTCAAAGTCGAAGAGACCTGGTTGCGTATAATCCTGCAAAAGCCTGTGTGCATAGTTTGCCCATTTTGCGCTTTCCCGGAGCACACTTCGCTCATTTTCGCTCTTTATTCTGCGTATATCGTACAAAGATGAGGAGATGTCCACGATCTTCTCTTCATCGAATATTTCGGAAACTGGTATGCCTCTGAAGCCAAATACTGAAGGATACAGTGATGCATTGTCAACTCCCAGATCCTTTTTACCGTTCAATTCATGGAACCACCTGGTGAATTGCTTCAGTGGGTGTACCTTTCCCGGATAATCGAAATATGAGTATGAGTTGCTAATTATGCTGGATAAAAACATTGAATGCTCTTCTTCAAGCTTCGGTCCCATGAAATAGACCTCTAATTCACCAGTTACGAACAAACCTGCCGGACGTTCGGTCTGGATATATGTCATACCAGTGAAGTATTTTATATTGGCCGGACTGGAAAGAAAAACGCCGCCAAGATTTCTCTTCTCCATAATGGAAGCGAGCGTGGACAACCTCTTTCTATACTCAGACTCAGGGATCAGGTGCATTGCAGTTGAAGTTTTAGCATGCATTTATAACTTGTCCAATGTTGGAGGCGGGTACAGAGATTATGATACAGACTATGCAGATGATTTCACTATTTGGCTATTTTCCTGGAAAACTTTGAAATACTCTCTACTGCAGAGTCAATTTCTTCTGCAGTGTTGTAGAAATGTGGTGCAAGCCTTAATCCAATATCCCTGCTTGCGGTGAAAATCTTTGAAGATCTGAGTCTGCTTTCAAGTTCGTGTGCATTTGGGACTATAAAAGAAACTATGGCACCTCTTTCCTTCACATCTTTTGGCGTTATAGTTTCCAGGTCGTAATCCTCGCCTGTTTTTATGGCTCTTTCCGTCAATCTTTCAATTCTGGATCTTACAGTGTCTATCCCGATTGAAAGAATTGTCTTCATCCCTGTGATGCCGGCATATATCGAAGGAACAGCCCATGTCCCGGACTGGAATCTATCTGCGTCTTCAGTAAAGTTAAGCTTTTCCGGACCGAACCCGAAAGGGTTCTTCTGTGAAAACCAACCTATGAATGAAGGCTCCAGCTGATCTATCAGTTCTTTACGAACGTAGAGAAATGCGAGCCCCGGTAGCCCCAGTAGATATTTCAAAGTGCCTGTGGTTAAATAATCTATATCATCCTTTTTAACATCAATGGGAGTGTTTCCTGCAGACTGGTATGCGTCAACATATATTTCAGATCCAGCAGTTCTTGCAATTTCCGCAATTGCATGCAAGTCCTGCCTGAAGCCGTTGAGTGAACTGACATGGATAGCAGTTAAAAGCCTGGTTTTTTTACTCGCCGAAGAGATGTACTGCTCTCTGGTCAGTCGATAGTTGCAGTTCCTCAGCAGAATTTGCTTGGCTCCGTACTTATTTTGTGCCAGAATAATGTGATTGGTGGTTGGATATTCAAGGTCTGAAGTGATTATCTCATTCCTCTCACCGTAGGTGAAGCTGCTCAGAAGTGACCCAAATGCTGATGACACCGAGAAATGTGGAGAAATTTCATCCCTATTCGCATTAATGATCCTGGCAAAGAGATCCTTTGACTCGTTAACCTTTTCAGCCCATAAATCCCATGGATTTCCAAATTCAATGAGGTCATGTTCATACTGTTTCAACGAGTTGCGCATCTGCTTATAGAAAGGAGAATGGGAACAGGCTGCCAAATAGATCCCTTTTGTCTCGATATTAAAACCAGTATCCATCTTCTTCTGACGTTAAGTTAGCTGTCTATTATCTAATTTTTGATCATTCACTGAAACCAAGGGTATGAATCATGATAGTAAATGTAGCCTAGATAAGCGAAGAAATAGGCTTTGAAATTATAGTATGGGAAAGATTATAAGGGCAGAGCTATATATATGTGATATGACAAAAGTTACAATTTCACATATAAAAGCCGATATAGGTAGCTTGCCCGGACACACCACGGTTTATGAGCCAGTGGTTGACGAGGTTAGAAGATACGTGAAGGAACATTCTTCCTCTATCCTCAGCGACTTCTACATATCGCACATAGGGGATGACATACAGATCACCATGATACATGATCGCGGAATAGACAATGAGGAAGTTCATAGGATTGCCTGGGATGCCTTTAAAGCCGGTACTGCATTGGCAAAATCAGTTGGATTATATGGCGCAGGGCAGGATCTTCTCAAAGACGCATTTTCCGGAAACATCAAAGGAATGGGCCCTGGGGTCGCAGAAATGGAGATCACCCCAAGGAAGAGTGAGCCTTTTCTCGTGTATATGATGGACAAGACGGAACCGGGGTCTTTCAACTATCCCATTTACAAAATGTTTGCTGATCCCTTCAATACGCCGGGACTTGTTATAGATCCAAACATGCATGAGGGGTTCACTTTTGAGATATGGGACATTATCGCAGGCAAGAAGATAGAGCTCTCAACTCCGGAGAATCTTTACGATATGCTTGCATTGATAGGCTCTAAGAGCAAGTATGTGATCAAGCGCGTCTATACGAAGAGCAGCCATGAAAAGTTACCAGATGAAAATGTCGCTGTCATTACGACGGATAAATTATCATTCATAGCTGGAGAATATGTAGGCAAAGACGATCCTGCCGCAGTGGTCAGGATACAATCGGGCCTACCGGCCTCGGGAGAAGCTATGGAGGCATTCAGCCACCCATTCCTGGTTTCAGGCTGGATGCGTGGCTCATTCAATGGACCCTTAATGCCTGTCGGCATGAAAGATTCAAAGATGACAAGATTCGATGGTCCTCCAAGAGTAGTCTGCCTTGGTTTTGTCCTGAAGGACGGCAAACTGACAGGACCAGTCGACATGTTTGACGATCCTGCTTTTGACGGTGCCAGACGAAAAGCTAGTGAGATAACTGAATATGTCAGGAGGATGGGTCCGTTTGAACCACACCGGCTTCCTGATGAGGAAATGGAATATACTACCCTGCCAAAGGTGCTTGAAAAGTTCAAGGACAGGTTCGAGGCAATAGAATCATCAATAAAGAAGAAAAAGAACTTGGTTTCGACGAAGGACACAGATTGACGGTACTGAACCTGGTTTGCATGGCACTGCCTGATCTTTCAGTGCCGCACTAAGCGTGGTCTTGTTCCAGTGAATCTATTATTGTTTCTTGCAGGGGAGTCATCTATAGAACAAGATTCCTCGGGCTTGTTGAAAAGAAGGCGGGCCTGACCTGCCAGTCCCCACAGTTGCCGTGGGAATAATCCATATGTGTAGGAGTAACCGCGGACGCAGGTCCTGACGCATTTATTACAAGACTCTGCCGATTTTACATATGACCAGAAACCTTCGCTCTTGAAGTACTGTTCAAAGGATCCTTTCTTCAGATCATAAGCATATGTATAATCGCAGTTGTAGACCTGTTTGTTTGGGGTTACGTAGAGAAACATTTTGGGAAAGTGGCATTTCCATGGTTTGCTGTCAACAAAATCCTCCAGAACTTCGTCAGTCTCAAGCAGAGGAAATCCTTCCCTTTTAAGCTCAAGAAGAGTTCTATAGAATTCTTTCAGTTTCTCTGAATCAAGGCCCACGTCAAAGTTCGGCGTCGTTTCGGAAGTTGTCTGGCCAAAGTCTAGTGACTGCTCGACAGAGTTGAAAGATATCCCTACTCCCATTTCTGATGCCAGCTCTGCCATCCTTCTCATCGAATTCCAGTTCAGGCTGCTGATTGTGGTTACTAGTGCCACCTTGGTTCTGCCGACTTTTTTCAGTTCGTAGATCCCGCGGATGACTTCACCAAATGTGTTAGGCCGCCCGCGTATCACGTCATCATAGTCGTTGTAATAGTCAAGCGATACGAAAGCAAAGTCAAGATTCTTCAAATCCTTGGCCTTCTGCTCTAACAGGGATCCATTTGTATTCATCACGGTAACAAATCCTTTGTTTTTGGCGTAATCTGTTATTTTAGCTATATCCTGCCTTATCAACGGTTCGCCACCAAACATATAGTATCCGCGCATGCCTGCATCATAGGCTTCATCGAGCATCTGGAAAACTTCCTCAGTCTTCATGTCTTCTTTCATCCTGGAAATATTTTTCCAGTATGTACATGTCTTGCATCTGGAGTTGCAACCAAACGTCATAGCATGCGCTAGGAAGAATGGTCGATTCGTAAACAGTCGAGATTTGAGCATTGAATTGAGCGCACCAAGATACCTCTTCCAGTCTCCGGTCTTTTCCTTGTCGTACTGATAAACATTTCCTGCATTTTGAATCTGAAAAGTTTCAGCCATAATAAAGAAAATCTTTGCTTAAATATTAACAAGATAACTTACATTTATGCTTTTTATAATAGTGTGTTTCTGGCGATATGGCTTTAGACAGGTTTTTTCGACAACAAATGCCCAATTGTGGATACGTAATTACAGTGTATATCTATCGTAAATAGCTGGATAATGCTCAGCCAAATTGATATTCAAATCCAGCACGTTCACGTAAGCCGTACCGAAGAAAAACAGCGTATAATTTGTATTTTCTTTTATGATTCCATCCAGATACGCCATACTGATTCCTGTAACGTTATGAATCCTGGCCGCCTGTAAAGTTGCATTCTGGACTGTAATATCTGGGTCCAGACCGGATGCTGAATCATTTCTTGGCTGGAAGAAGCCGCTGTAATTGAAGTCCTGAGCGATAAGCGATGAGCCTATGGTTGTGTTGTGGAAACTGATGAGTGATCCATTTGCCTGTACAGGCATAGCAAGCTGCGCAATACCTGTAACAACGCCAGGAAAGAGCAGGCCACATGCAACAAGGGATACCAGCGCTATTCTTACCGGGGTCGTGAGTGAGTTTGATTTTTTCATATCTAGATCCCCCCAAAATGCGTAATAACGAATGCAATAGCTGCTATCCCTGCGAATGGCAGAATGACACCGCCCAAGCCGTAAAGAAAAACATTCTTGAGGAATATCCTCATTGCACTCTGCGGCTTGAATTCGGCGCCACGCAAGGCAAGCGGTATGAGAAAAGGAATGATCAGTGCATTGAATATTAGCGCTGAAAGAACCGCAATATGGGGAGTCAGGTGAAGAAGGTTTAACTTGCTCAGGCTTGAAAGAGCGACCGCGGTGAACATAACTGGGACAATCACAAAGTATTTTGCGACATCGTTAGCAATACTGAATGTAGTCACCGCTCCGCGGGTCATAAGTATCTGCTTGCCCATCATCACCACGTCAATTATCTTAGCCGGATTTGACTCCAGATCCACCATATTCGCAGCCTCCTTGGCAGGTTCAGTGCCGGATGCCATTGCGATTCCCACATCCGATGCAGCTAAAGCGGGTGCATCGTTTGTTCCGTCGCCTATCATTGCGACAATCCTGCCCCGTCCCTGCTCCTGCTTCACAAGATCATATTTCGTTTCCGGTTTTGCCCTGGAAACATAATCATCGATGCCGACTTCGCGTGAAATGCTTGATGCAGTTGCTTCTATGTCTCCAGTAATCATGACAGGTTTTATACCCATATTCTTTATTGAAGCAATCCTGCTTTTTATTCCAGGCTTAACTTCATCCCTCAGCCTGATCAGACCAATTATTTCTCCGCTTTCTGCAATAGCCATTATAGTGTCGCCTGATTTTGCAGCATCGTCCACTATGTTGTCATAATTCAGCGGAATTGTCTTGACAATCTCTTTTATCGCATCCGGGGCTCCTTTGATTATGTCTATCTCGTCCTCCCTGCTTTCAGGATCATACTTACGCCTGATCCTCTTGTGCTGAAGTAGCCCTTTTCCTCCTTTTGGAAGGAAGAAGTCTGATGCCTCCTGAAGATTTGCGCCACTTTTGCGAGTTGAAGCGCTGAATTCCTCGAACTTGACTCTTTCTATAACAGCAAATTCATGCGGAACAAAGCCTTCCTGGTATGCAAGCTCTACCATGCTCTTCCCTTCAGGGGTGTCGTCATCCCAGGAGGACATGAAAGCAGCTTCACCCACATCGCGTTTCGTGTGCTTTCCAAGTGGTATGAATTCAATTGCCGTTCTCATTCCGCGGGTAATTGTGCCGGTCTTGTCAAGGAGCAGCGAATCAGTGTCTCCTGCTGCTTCTATTGCTTTGCCAGATTTTATTATAATCCTCTTTTCTGACATCCTGTTGATACCTGAAATACCTATAGCAGGAAGAAGTGCACCAATAGTTGTAGGAAGAAGGGACACATATAGGGCGATCAGAACAGAAAGATCCAGGCCGAGCTTAAGGATAACGCTAAGCGCGAGGATTGAGATGACAATAATGGAAAAAATAGCGGTAAAACCCGCAAGCAGTATGGAAACAGCACGTTCGTTCGGTGTCTTTGGCCTGGACGATGATTCAACGAGCTTGATCAGCTTGTTAAGGAATGTTTCACTTGGGTTGACACTCACTCTTGCGATTATGCTGTCTGACGTGATCATGGATCCGCCAAGAACTGTAGTTCCGACAGATTTCCTGACATTCACAGATTCCCCAGTCAGGAGTGATTCGTCAACCATTGCTATCCCTTCCATGACTTCGCAATCTATTGGAACAACATCGCCTTTCTTGATAAGGAGAAGGTCGCCTTTTTTGAGCTGCTTGGATGTCACTTCCGATATTTCCCTGCGGTCTTCCGAGACTATTTTTCTGGCAGGAACTTCCTTTTCAATCTTTCTAAGAGTCGAGGCAGTATTCTTAATCTGGGCCTCTGCGATCGAATCTGATAAAGTGCTGAACCAGACAGTAAGGAGAAGTATCACCGCAACTTCAATGTAGAACGGGACCTCGGATACGCTGGAAACCTCGGGGATGAGGGATGGATCGATAGCCATCACAGCAACGATTGCGAAGCAGATTTCTACTATGAACATGACCACATTTTTATAGAGAACGGTTGGGCTCAGTCTCCTGATAGAGTCCTTTAGTATCGCCATTTTGTATAATTTAGGCTTGGTTATCTTGAATTTTGTAACGGCAAAATGGGTTTCAGAATCCATTCTTGAATCCCTCCAGATAAGACAATATGGGGCCGATTGCAAGGAACGGGAAGAATGTAAGAACTGCAAGTATGAATATAGCTACAATCAGCACAGCTGTAAATGCAAATGTATCTGTCCTTAGCGCTTCGGACGCATATCTTTTCCTCTGCACCATGTTGCCGGCAATTGCTAACATGACTGCAATTGGTATAAAACGACCAAGCCACATGACAATTCCTGTGCTTACATTGAAATATACAGTGTTGCCAGAGGATCCGAGAAAGTCTGACCCATTGTTAGCCGCGGCGGAGGTGTACTCATATAGAATCTGGGTAAAGCTTAATGAATTTGTTCCGAGGCCCGCTGAAACCTGCGCCCCAATCGCGAATGTGATAACTGTTGGAATAAGTATGATTATCGGGTGGCTGAGGAAGGCAATTATGGCAAGTTTTACGTCACCTGCATTTATCTTAGTCCCAAGATATTCTGGCGTTCTGCCCGCCATAAGGCCGACTATGAATACTGTCATTATAACGTACATGAGCATGTACATGGCCCCAACGCCTATTCCTCCCGGTGTGGCCTGGATTATCATTCCAAAAAGCGCAGCAAGAATGACAAGCGGATTGAATGCAGAAAGGTTTGCATTCACGGAGCCCGTAGTAAATGCTGTCGTTGTTACTGTCCAGAATACAGATGAGGCAGCGCCGAACCGGACCTCCATTCCCTGTCCAATGTGGGTTATCGGTATGAATGCTATAATAAGGTCTATGAAGTAGAGAGAATAAGAAGCAACGATGATTGTCCGTCCCTCTTTCATTCGTCCAAGCATCCTGCCGAACAGGAAAGGAAGGGAAGTTGGGATCAACATCATAAGGGCAAGCTCAAAGAGATTGGTGATCTGACTTGGATTCGTCAGTGGATTTGCAGCATTTGATCCAAAGTACCCGCCTCCATTTGTGCCTAGCTGCATAATGGATACTAACGAAGCAATAGGTCCAGACTTGACTACTTCAGATCCTCCAATTTCAAGTGTCTTGAAGATTGTATATCCGTTGAGCGATTGTGGTACTCCAAGGAATATAAGGATTAATGCGGCGACACCGGAGAGCGGGATCAAAACCCGGACTAAAGTTCTTGTATAGTCAACATAGAAGTTCCCCAGCCCTTTTGTTTTTCCCGTAAGACCCCTGAATACTGCAATTCCAACGGAAAGTCCGGTAGCCGCAGAGGTGAACTGAAGGAATTGGATCACGGCCATCTGCGACATGTAAGATAGAGCACTGCCACCATTGTAATGCTGCAGGTTCGTGTTTGATGAGAATGACAACGCTGTATTGAGAGATAGGGACCATGACATATCTGGCGCATGCATCGGATTCAGTGGAAGGCTTCCCTGGAACAGGAGTAACACGAAACCAATAACTGCCTCCACTGCGTTTAGTGCAAGTACCGCCCTAAGATAGGCTTTCCATCCCATCTCCTCATATGGATTTACTCCGCCAAGATAATAGATTGCCCGTTCTATCGGACCAAAAATCCTGTCAAGCTTTGTTCTCCTTGTTGAATAGACTGTAAGCAGGTATGATGAAAGGAGCCAGCCGCTAATCAGGACCGATCCAAATTCCACGACGATTATGAAGGCCGCAGTGGTGGTAATCATGTGCATTTCCTCCTCTTGAGTATCATAAGAGATAATGCTCCGTTAGCTGTTATGCATAGACAACAGAATAAAAATGTAAATACAATTATAAATGTGTGCATGGACCGCTCCAGCAGCAGGATCTATTGTACTCTAGCAGTTTCCTGAGTTCTGTGCGATTTCAGGACTATAGAACTTACGGTGCTCTTTATTCCCTGTATCTTCATTATCTTGTTCTTCAAAAGGTCCCGCAGTTCTTCAATATCTTTCACTTTGACGAGGATGACGACGTCAAATTCACCCGTTACCTCATAAATTTCACTTATATTCTTGAACTCCTTAAGAGCGGCCAACACTTCATCTACGTGCGGCGAGTCTACAAAGAGATCAATGAATGCCTGTATGCCATCGTCCATTCTTGACTCTCCTCATTTTTCAATCCAGATAATTCCAATGATGTATAAATAACTGAAAGGTAAATCTGGCATCCTCTCCATCCCAAGGGATTGGAGGTTCCTGATTCATAGAGTGGCAA
>JBMFWM010000007.1:0-40291 GCA_049965275.1 Thermoplasmata archaeon
ATAAGATTTAATGTTTAATGTTGTTCTTCCTTCTTGTATAGACAACGGCTACTACAGAGATTATGACCGCAGCTACGACAATGCCTATTATCAGCAGAATGAGAACGGTGTTATTTGAAGGTGGCGTTGAAGGTGTTCTCAGGGTGCCATACTGTTCAAAGGAAATTGATGTGTTCATTACCAGAATAAGGTTCTGGAAAGAAGTTGCAGTATGCCATACAACCAAAAGAGAATAGTTAGAACCGCCAGTATTTTCTAGATATATCATCGGGTTATCGTTAGAGCTACCAGAGGCAAGTACAGTAACTTTCTTGAATGTCGATTGAACCAGGAATGTCGCATTTGAAACAAGTATTGAAGAAGTACCGGCGCTTTCTGTTGTATACGCCACAAATATGTTTCCGACAGAATTAGTTGCAAGAGAGAGGTTACCGGTAATATTAGACTGCTTATCCCTATCAATGGTTGATACGACATTATGGCTAGACATGTCAAGTACCTTGACCATAATCGTTTGATTACTGATCGGTCCAGAGTAATAACCCACTGCAAGATAATCATCAAACGATGAAATAGATCCAAACGAACTGCCAGCGAACGGTAGCGAATAATTATCTACGACCTTGCCTGATGATATCTGCTGTATGTAATATGTATAGGGACCGTTGTTTTCTTTGCTGCTCAAAAGAAGATAAATGGAAGATCCAGAATATGTTTCCGATAAGAAAGCGGCAGACGTGCCTTCAGTGAGATATACCTTCCAGATAATTCCATTCTGAGATGAAAATACATCAATCTGGCCTTTCATAAGCAATACAAGGAACAAGGTACCATTTCCAGCGACAAGTTGATCCATAATTGTGCCAGATGTCCTATTTATCAGGATTGGTGCAGTCCATGACTTTAGATTCACCGAGTTCGATATATAGACTTCTTTGTGTCCGGAAACATTGGAAATGTAACTCACATATGTGTGGGAGTTAAATTGTGCCATGCTTGGGCTATTGTAGTATGTGCTGTTGAAGTAGGACTTCTGTGTAGTACTTACATTGCTTAACGTAGGAAGCCTAATCGGTGTCAGGGTCGGTATGTGATGAGCTGAATACTGCAAAGCCTGCTGTTGCGTCAGGTTACCTTCACCAACAGTAGCTGGCGCGATGTAATCATAAATGTTCGAACTCCACGGAGGGTCACCACCTCCACCCTGCCAACCCCCATTTGAGGTATTGTTGGCATCAACTATTCTCCAGCCATTCACTCCATATCCGTCATAAGAGCCGGATATTATTGTATAATTGTATGCGAGAGGATCAGCTCCTATATATGAAAGTGGAAACACTACTGTTATAGTAGCCGCGGTGATGTTAACTGAGACAATAATGCCGTTGGTTTGCTCTTCTCCTTGCGTTAGAGCATAAGTTGCGAAACCCGAAATGTAGAGTTCAGTCTGCCAAGGCTCAGTCACATTTGCATTTGGGCCCAAACCAAGGGATTTCGAACCGGAGGAGCTTCCATCCGAGATAAATATGTTAATTATCTGATTGCTGAACCCATATGCTCCACTCCATATGTTCCACACCTGGCCAAAAGTAAATTCCCACTTCATGTCGAAACTGTTCATGGACGCGTTGATCCACTTAAGATCCAAAGACGTAGGAGGAATCTGGGTTGGCTGTGCTGGATACGTATAATTACCGGGGCCATTGTCTGGAGCAGTGTTATGTATGGACGAAATCGGAGTATACTCAGCTAGCGAAAGCGGTATATCCTGGAACATAGGGGAAACTATTGAGTACTGTGCTGAGGAAGTATTAGAAGCAAATGCTGCCATTTCAAATGAATTGCCAGGGACGTAGTTAAGGTAGTCAAAAGGTATCAGGAATTGGATGGTGGTACCAACATAGGCAGGCACATTTATGTCCTGCGGCTGATATGACCATGATCCTATGCCCTCGGAAAGATATACATTATATTGACCAAGACCGCCCTTGAACGTAGACGGAGCCAGGCTGATCATATACATCGCGGGGAAACCAATGTTAACAGACCCTGTCTGAGTCTGGAAAGTAGCGAATTGGACATCCATGCTTATATTGCTAGAATACCCTTGGTCTGGCTGAGAAAAGAAGAGATCAATGGATTTGCTTGGATTGCTTACATAAGAAAGTGGATTTCCGGTCACATTGATCTGAACAAAGATATCGCTTGCATCGAACGTAAGGCTTACGTTATTTATTCCGGAACCCGCTGTTCCATTATAGATTGCTGATCTCGTCCATGTATTTTGATCGTTAAGTGCAAAAGCCAGCCCTCCCTGCTCCTGGGATGTATATTGAGGATATCCGTTCAGGGTGGGTGTTTCTGGTGTTGATGTATTTACCACTTTGAAAGGTACCAGTGGCTGCATAGGAGATGATACAAGATATGATGGAACAGGGATGCTTAGTTGTTTCAAGGCATAAGCAAGATCAGATTTGAACAGGTAATCAAAAGGCAGAGTATTGGAACCGCCAATTGTCCATGGAGCCATCGTGAAATACCAGTCTGATCCTTCGGCGTCATATATCGCATTCCAAGCCCTTGTTAAGTTACCCTCAGGCGTATTTGCGGTCATGTTCTGCTCGAAAGTAGTGTAATTCTGCAGTTGAACCAGGTTGTTCTGTTCCTGATAAGCTACTACCATTGATCTGACGTTCTGCAGTGCCTGCCAGTAGAAGTCCTGAACGGAATCTCCAGCCCACTGTGTCAAGTAAATATTGTTCTCATATGGCAATGGTGCGCCAGATCCAGGATTCCAGGATGCAGTAGCAAGATTATACAGCTTCTGAATCTTGATGTTGTGCTCCGCAGCGAAATACAGGTACTGTGTCGGTGTCACAGTTCGGATGTAAGACGCGTTCTGTTCCAGAGCAAGGTAAAGATCCTTCAGGAATGGGACACCGTCTTCTGCAAACGGAGACATAAACATCCAGTTTTCGCCATCGAGTAACACAGTAACTACGGTCTGGTTATGATGACTCATTGGAATTGCGTTGTATATTGACTTAAGATAATTTACGAAATTATCAACCGCTGTCCATGTAGGCTCAGATCCATAATTGAAGCCCCATTGCCCGGAGACATATCCATCCCTGAAAAATACATATGAAGTGGTATTGTTAGGACCAACTGCAAGATACGGCTGATAGAGATTTTCCATCGTTGTGACATTAGATCCTGAGTCCCCGTAAGCCTTGGCTGCAACACCGCTATTCTCCAACGTAGCCTGGGCTGTCTGGAACCATGTTGCACCGGAACTATTGACTGCCTGAATCATTCCATATGATACTGCAGCCTCAGGAGCGTAAAGGCCAGACGGATACTGGCCGAACAGACTGTCAAACTGGCCGAAACTCAGATTTATCTGTGCCATCACATCTGAATAATAAGGATTCTTATATATCGTGCCAGATGGTCCGGAAATATTAGATGCCAGGAGGAGCGGGACAATTGGATGATAGAAAGGACTCGTAAACAATTCAGCATTATTGCTTCCACCTGCATTTCCTATCATATCATTCTTGAACGCCGGAATTACCTGCCCGGTTAGCCATTTTGAGTATTGCAATATCTTCACAAGATCAGATTGATTGAAGGAGGTTTGATTATGGAAACCCCAAATTGTGCTGTTTGTCCAAGAACTGCCAAGCTGTCCTTCTACGAGGGGAGTGCTTATGTCATACAAAAACCACATTACTTTGGCATTCTCGAATTGTGAGCTATTCAGCATTTCATTCGCAATCCACATTGAATGAAGTTGAGAATAAAGATGTGAAGCAGGCTCGTTGAAATCGAATACGTAGCTTGGTATGCTGAAATAGTCTGACGTTAGTGTATCATATAAAGACTGGTTCCTGCTGATTTCAGACCAGGGAATAAAAGCACCCTGAATATAGCTATCATTATAATACGGGTCAGAAGATATGTTCACAAGCTGATTCAATAAGGAACCTGATAGTTCATAAGTTACATTTATTCCAGGAAACATATGGAGAATAAGCGCTTGTTCAATATACTCCGCGGTAGCATGAGCTTCTGTCCAGGGCAAAACATAGTTGTTTGAACCAACGACTTTATACATTGGCTGGTGGTCGTTGAGTATAATGTTGAGATTTATTGGAACTGAATAGGTTGGCGGAGATATAACTTTCTTGGATTCAATGTTACTCAGTGAGAAGACGTATGAGTTATTTGCAGTAAACATAGGCTCAGTTCCAGCATTATACTTTCCAGTTTGATTGTAAGGAGCGCCAATTCCTACCCAGGCCCAATTTCCTGGGTTTCCTCCTTCACCAACGACGAACGCTGATAAAGATAAGCTAACCTGGGAATAGTTCCCAATAGCATACAGGTCTGAGAAAGGTATTCCAAGTTCAGTAGAATTGTAGGTACTATCTAAGTTGGAGGTAAGGTTTCCATTATAATATGACGCACTTATGTTACTATTTGCAAGCGTAGAGTTTATTATAGAAATAAAGGGCTTGTTTGGAGTACTTGGAGTACTGAAATAAACATCTATCACATCATTTATAGGTTGGGTAAAATTAATGCCCTGAGGTCCCCCTTCATAATACGTACTTCCACCTTGGCCATCCACGGAAGATAACTTAGATAGGTTATAAAGGCCATAACCGCTGGACGTATCATTCGACAGAAATATCATTAAGTTATTTCCAGTAACTACTTCGTTCAATCCTATGAAAAGATAAGTATCGTTATATGTCACATACAGGTCAGAAATATTGTTTCCAGATCCCCAAGCTGATGAAACTGTATTATGAAAAATCAAGTGGCCACTGAAGTCAGTCCCAGCGTCTCCAGTGAAAGTCACATTGGCTTTAGTAATAGATGCCGTAACATTGTAGCCCTGAAAACCGTTAGAACTTGACGTGGACGAAAAGGTGGCTGAGAACATTGATACAATCGTTAACAATGCAATTACAACCGAAATAAGACTAATAATACGGTTCTTCATATTCGTCAAACTAAGAATAACAACCAATTATTATTAATTTTATACTCAGGATGTCTGGTAAATTGTGCAAACTAGAAAAAAACATGCGTTATTAATGAGATCCTTACTAATCTACAACGATTTAGCAACACAATCTATCTATTCCAAGGTTTGATGGAATTCTAGTTTGTCCGGAAGAATAGACGATAGAAGTAGCGCTTTTCTTAAAATCCAACAAAACTCTGACATAATTTTTTAAAATCTGTGTCATCCCCAAAGCAGGTGTAATATTGGAACTTTTTAAAAGATTGAAGCTGTTCGAAGATTTATTTGGAGACCAGATATCTACGGATTCACTGACTTATACATTACTTAGGGATAAATATGATAGTACTTATTTAAAGAAAGAAAACGAGGAACTGCAACTTCCCGGAAAATTTAAAGATTGCTCTGTTGAGGGTAATGAGATCAGGATCACTTTTGAGAGCAATTCTCTCCGTTTATTTATCCTGGAAGAAATGATAATAAGGGTGGTTTGGCAAGAATGCCCAATAGATACGCTATTGAAAAAGATTCATCCGTGTAAAGGAAAGCTCGATACTGTAAAAGAAAAGGATTCATTTAAGGTGAGACTACAAGATATCACTATAATAATTGAATCAGATGGTACAATTAATTTCTATTATCTTGACAACCTTGTAAGAACAGATCTCCCACCAGAAATAGGGAAAAAACAATCAAAGACCATTTCGAGCGTGAGACTGTCCTCGGCGATATATGGGTTAGGCGAGAAGGCTCTTGGCCTAAACCAGAGAGGAACCAAGTCATTGCAATGGAATCATGACGCCAACGGCCTGTACGGACCGGGTGATGATCCACTATATCTGAACATCCCAATGTATATTGATATTCAGGGCACTGAAGGTTATTTCATTTTCTACAACAACCCTTCAAGAGCGTTTTTTGATCTTTGCGCCACTGAAAGCGACAGGGTGAATGTAAGCTTTGAAAACTTTGGCCTGGAGTATTACATCGGTTTCGGAAACTTAACGGAGCTCATGAAGAAATATTCTCTTGTAACTGGAAAGCCGGCTCTTCCTCCTAAATGGTCGCTAGGTTTTCATCAATCCAGGTACAGTTACATGAGCCAGAAGGAGATGGAGAAAATAGCAGCAGATTTCAAGAAGAACGATCTACCGATTTCAGCAATACATATGGATATTGACTACATGGATGGCTTCAGAATATTTACTGAAAACAAGAAGACTTTCCCTGATCTACGAGCACTATCAGGACGTTTAATGAAAGACGACATAAGGCTGGTTTCTATAATAGATCCCGGCATCAAAGTTGATCCAAGCTACGATATCTACCAGGAAGCTGTTTCTAAGGACCTAACCGTAAAGGACCCGGCCGGTGGTAATTTATATGCACCCGTGTGGGCAGCAATGTCTGTGTTTCCTGACTTCAGCAATACTGAAACGAGGAATTGGTGGGGTTCCAGATATAGATACTATCTGAATAACGGTATCGCAGGCTTCTGGCATGATATGAACGAACCAGCTGCTTTTACGTTATGGGGCGATAATACTCTCCCGGATACGGCGGAACTTGCAATAGGCAGTCACGCATCTGTTCATAATCTGTATGGTCTGTTAATGGACAAGGCAGGTTATGACGGGCTTCTGCGTCTTAGAAAGAACGAAAGGCCATTTCTCCTGTCAAGATCAGGCTGGGCAGGAGTACAAAAATTCGCATTTGTTTGGACCGGTGACGCGGCGAGTACTTGGGCTGAGATGCATTCATCAATTTCCACAATAATAAACCTTGGGTTGTCCGGTATTCCACTCACCGGAACAGATATTGGTGGTTTCTCAGGTTCACCAAGCGACGAGCTTTTCCTGAGATGGTTTCAGATGGGAACATTCTTCCCCTTTGTCCGCGTGCATTCTGCAAAGGGCACGAGGATGCGCGAGCCATGGCTGTTTGGCGACACATACATGCAAATAATCAGGAAGTTTCTCAAGCTCAGGTATAAACTGATCCCGTTCTACTATAGTCTGGCATACGAGTCTCATATCACAGGTTCGCCGATCGTGCGGCCTGTTTCGTGGGAGGATCCGCAATACGATCCGTCCGCAGACACGGTCTTCATGGTCGGGGAAAGCCTCTTCATTTCTCCTGTCTTGACTCAAAACCAGAAAAATTCAGTAATTGATTTTCCAGATGGTCTATGGTACTCGCTTTGGGATAAGTCTCTTCACAGCTCGATTGAAAAATTAAATATCAATCTTGATGAAATACCGGTATTTGTGAAAGCAGGCTCAATTGTGCCGACAGAAACCGATGGTCAGATCGTCATGGAAGTCTACTTTGCCGATGATTGCAAAGGCACACTATATATCGATGATGGTACACAGGATCCAAAATACCTGCTTTACAATTTCTCATGCCATAGGAAAGACAATAGTTTCGAGATCTCTATCTCAATTGATGATCATGGATACCCAAAGCTCGAAAAACTGAAATTCAAGTTCTACGGGCTGAAGTTAAGTTCCATAGAGACAAAAGGCGCCAGAATTGTTAAAGAAGAGAATATTCTTGAAATACCGGGATCGATGTCAAATGCCATGTTCAAGTAATGATTTAGAGTCTATTTTGAATAGGCAGAAATCTGCTTCCTCAAGCAGAATATTTCCCATTGCCAAAAATGATATCTGCTTATCTCTAGCTTTTTCATGAGTCTTGTATATGCACAATATCATGGATTCCTTTGAACCATATTTGATGATAAGATCCTCTCCCTCAAGCTGTTTGGTAAAAAGGAGACCTTGCCTGAAACACTCCTCAGTGGCCCTTAGTCTTGTTATATCAAGGAAGAATTTGTTCACGTCGGATCCTACCTTTTCCCACGGAAACGTTCTTCTACAATCAGGGTCATTATTTCCGGCTAGGGCAACTTCATCTCCATAGTATATTGTTGGTCGACCATTCAATATCATAAGTATGAGATATGCAAGCTTGAACTTGCCAATGTCGTAATGAAGAGTCGTAAGAAGCCTCACCGTGTCATGCGAATCAAGTATGTTCATCATCTTATCCAGAGACTGCCCATATGCAACCACCTCTTCTATGTAATGAGCATAAAAATCCATGATGTTTTGCGTTCCATTCACATATGAAATTATGGCCTTCCTGATGTGATAATTCGTCAGAGACTCATAATAATCTTCGCTCACCAGGTCACTGCTGAGGCACCAGGCTTCGCCTATATGAACAAGTTCACTTTTCAGTTTCTCTGTGTGACGCCTAATTGCACTTATGGAAGACTTGGGAATGCTGTGACCAACATCGTATCTGAAGCCATCAACGTTAAATCGTTTCAGATAAAATTCGACCACATTTTTAAAGAAGTCAACAACCTCTGGATTCCTATTATTAAGCTTCGGCATCAACCCCACTCCCATGAATGTTTCATATGCCGGTTTTGTCCCCCCTTTTCTTGCATCATATCTTGAGTGGAAAACCTCATACTTCTTTTCATGAAAAATGTACCAGTCAATATATCTTGATTTGTCTCCATTCTGAATCACATCCTCAAATGGTGAGAAATAGACAGAACTGTGATTAAACACCATGTCTAGAATGACCTTAATTCCAAGCGAATGGCACTTTTCGACAAGAACTGCGAGATCCTCCTCGCTTCCAAGCATTCTGTCTATAGAAAAGTAGTCATCAACATCGTATCTGTGATTGGAATGGCTGCTAAATAGGGGATTTAGATATAGGTATTCAATCCTCAAGCTTCTGAGGTAATCCAATTTTTCTAGAATTCCTTTCAGGTTTCCTCCATAAAAGTCTGCCCTACCCGGACGGCTGCCGAACTTTCTGAATTCGCCTCCATCAGTGGATACTCGATTGAATCTGTCAGGAAATATCTGATAGATTACGCCGCTTCCTTTTGGATATCGTTCCTCTGCATCCTGAAGTTCGAATCTCTCTTCGAATCCATCACCTCTCAGGATATAAGATCCGGTGCCTTCGACGATAAATACAGCAGCTTTATATTCTCCATATGAGAGGTCAACGTCCTTCCTCACCGGATGCATGTTTGGGAGACAATCAAGATCAAACGACATTTCCTGTGAATAAATTATGACAATTTGATTTAGGCCACCGCTTCTATATACAAATTTTCGTTTTCCCATGCTGTGAAACGGCCGTTGCACAGGAAGTCTTACACTTCTCTTCCTACTTGTTTTTCGGCCTTTTTCATCTACAATGCTGTACTGGTTCTTCATTATAATAAAAGAGAACCTCCCGGGTCCAGTTTCATGGGATAGGCTGCATCCATTGTTCTGGGAAAAAACAAGGTTTCCTTCACTGAAACAATTATCCGTGCAGGAAAGGTATATAGTATCACCTTTTGCTGGAGTTTTGAAAGAAAAATAAAGAACCCACCTGTTCAAAGATTCTTCTTTAATTTTGAGCATTAGCTGAAGTAGCTTCTCCTCGGATTAATTACTTTTTATCAAACACTGCATAACATCGACTAACTTGCAACGACAAAATAGCTTGAATGTGGGTAGGGGTCACTCTAATATAACAGTAGGAATATTTATGTATTGAGATTTAGATACTCAGTTATGGTATCTTCTGAGCCAAGTAAAACACCCCCATCCGGTAAATCTGGAAGTGGGATGACCAAGACGATTGTCGTTATCGTGGCCGTGATTGTTATTGCAGCCGCTGGAATAGGCATATATGAATTGACAAAGAGCAGTAAGGCGCCGAGTGGTCCTACAACGCCTTCTACCAATGTCACAATAACTGTGTGGGGCTCCGGAAGTGCTGGTGGCGAAGCGACTGCTTTCAACACGTCTCTCGCCCAGTTTGAAGCGGCGTATCCTAATGTAACGGTTCAGGATAGCCCCGCAATTAACGTTGCTTCTACTACATTCCTGACAGCTGCGCATGCTGGAACCGCTCCTGATGTATACAGGGATACAAGTGATAATGGTGGTGCAGCATACGTAGCCGGGGCAGTTTTGAATCTTTCCAAATATCTTAACAAGACATACATAGATTCCTTCACGACAGGAACAATAGCTGACTGGACTTACAACGGTGCACTCTACGGAATACCAATCAATACAAATGGAATTGGGCTATATTATAACAAGGCTCTTGTCCCGACTCCGCCTACAAATACTTATCAGATGATCCAGGACGCCAAAAACGTCACAAACAAGGGCGGCAACTTCCTCGGCATGCCTTATGCAATTGGTGCGGACAGTGGGTATAGATTTGCGGCCTGGCTTCCAGCTTTTGGCGGTGTGCTATTCAACTCGTCTTTCTATCCTGAACTGAACAGCCCGCAGGATATTGCTGCAATGTCATTCGTATGGAACTGGACTGCTTTGTACCACATTGACAAGACGGGACTTACTTTTTCCGATGAGCAGTCACTCTTTGAAGGTGGAAATTCCGCATTTATGTTGGATGGTCCATGGGATCAATCGACTTATGCAAAGGCATTAGGCAGCAACCTTGGAGTGACAGCAATACCATTCAACAACGCAACCGGCCTTTGGCCTACACCAATATGGGGTTCAGTTGGCTATCTGGTCTCCACGCCTCAGGCAAGTGGAATAACTGCGGCTCAGACCTGGGCTTCAGTCAAGTTCGTTGAATTCATGACAAACAATGCATCACAGGTCAACCTATTTGACTTGGCGGGAGACTTCCCATCACTCAAGAGTGCGGGGTCATATATCACGAACCATACAAACAATGATCCCCTGATTGGAGGCTGGCTGGCACAGGAGCAGCATACTCAGATACAGCCGAACTATCCTCAGATGGCTTACTATTGGCCTAACTTCGGTGTCGGTGCTAGCAACCTTTACGCAAACTCCACCACAGTCACAGTGACAGATGCAATGAATCAGATAGAGACCGGAATAATAAACGATCTGAAGACAAATGATCTGCCATATTCCCAGTTTTCACTGGTAAATATGCCCGGGATCTCCTCTGAAGCAATGTACCAGTCTATGTACTATGCTGCACCCACAAACTTGAAAATGCCGTAAGTACAGCGGCTATTACTATTATTTATTGTAGAAACATTTATTTTTAACCTAAACTTATTCACCAAGGTTGTGGTCTGATGGTTGAACCTGCAAAACAAACGGATTCGGACAATTCAGTAAAGCCAAAGTCAGACGCAATTTATATTTTATTTCTAATTCCTGTATTTGTCGTGCTGGGTTTTCTAGATCTTTACCCGATAGCTTGGACCATTAATATTTCCCTTACCAATTTCAGTGAAGCGCATTTCTTCACTTATTCGTATATTGGTTTCAAGAACTTCTACAACGTTCTGACTTCTCCAACCCTTTCTACTGTCATAATCAACAACATAGTTTTCGCAGGCAGCAGTATTCTCCTGATGGCAGGGATGGGTTTTGGTGTTGCACTTCTTATAACGCAGCCCGGGATAAGGGGGAAAACTGTATTCAGGTCATTGATTCTCGTTCCTTGGGCTTTTCCTGCCTTCATTACCATACTGATCTGGAAAAATCTTCTTGACCAGCACTTTGGGGCTGTGAACCAGGTCTTGAGCCTTATATTTCACATATCACCGAACTGGACAGGTTCCACTCCTTTGGCAATGATATCTGTGATACTAGTGAACCTGTGGTTGTCTCTGGCGTATTACACTTTCGTATATACTGCATCGCTGCAGAGCATTCCACAGGAACTTTATGATGCCGCTCAGATGGATGGATACGGGACCCTCTCAAGGGTCAGGACAATTGTCTTGCCCCTTCTTAGCAGGCAGATTGCTTTCATAACCATATTTGGTTTCATTTTTGCGTGGAGTAATTTTTACATCCCCTACCTGCTTACGGCAGGCGAACCTGGAATCTCAACACAGATTTTGATAACATACTCCTACACCGAAGCATTTTCGTACCTGTCATACGGCGTCGCTGCTGTTTATTCCATTATCTCAGTGCTAATCCTGCTTGTCATGGTTATAATTGTGAACCATTACTCAAAGATGATGACGATATTATATTGAGGTTGACCGCTGATGCAAAACATAGATGAAACAGTAAAAAAAACCGGCTTCGGTACAAAGTACGAAAATACAACAAAATTAAACACTCATTACAGGAGGATCAGGCACATCAAACTTGGACTGTCATATCTGATATTGACGATCATATGCATTTACTCTATTTTTCCAATCTACTACATATTCTTGACTTCCCTGAGCCCGTTAGCAAACCTTACGAGTACAAATTTCAGTACCCTGTTGCCTTTTCATGATTATTACTCCTTTGCCAATTATTATGGAATAATATTCAAGAATCCCTTTCCGACCTGGCTGGAAAATACTCTTATTTTGACGGGCACATCAACCCTGATCGGTGTCGGTCTTTCCATTACAACGGGAATTGCCTTCTCAAGATACAGGATACCGGGAAAGAGAGCACTTCTATACATGCTGCTCGTCCTGTCCATGTTTCCATTCACCATTATGGTGATACCGTTTTACTTCATGTTCTCAGAGTTGCATTTGCTTGACACTTACATAGGGCTTATAATTCCTTACTCTGCAGGAGCTGTTATATTTTCAAGTTGGCTCATTAAGAACTATGTTGATAATCTTCCAAGAGACTATGAGGAGGCGGCCACTCTTGATGGTTATTCAAGGACCGAAGCGCTCTTCAGGGTACTTGTACCTATGGCAAAGCCCGCCATCCTCCTCGCAGTGGTACTTGCATTTATGGGACCATATACAGATTATGCGCTTGCCGGCCAGTTCATTACTACGCCTAAACTTTACACCATGGCAATTGGGATGTACTACATCTCGCAGGGCACCATAACCGTGAATTACGGCGTCTACTCGGCGTTCGCAATCCTGATGGGAATACCAATATTCATACTATTCTTCTTCTTTCAGAAGTACATAGTAGCAGGTTTCAGTATAGCCACTTACAAGTGATTCAATTGATAAGCATTAGATCTATAAATGTTCAGGTAGCGCTTCTTGGTAGAAACGATACAGAGGGGCAGGCCGCTATTCTAGCGGAGAAAACAGGCAGAAAGGACTGATCAATTATGGCTGAAGTAAGACTAGAGAAAGTGACAAAAAATTTTGGCAAAGGCAAGGGAGTATTCAACATAAGCATGCAAGTGGAAGACGGTGAATTCTTCGTGTTACTAGGACCAAGCGGCTGCGGCAAGACTACTACGCTTAGGATAATTGCAGGATTGGAACTTCTTGACTCAGGAAAAATATACCTTGGGCGTAACGAGATTACTGATTTTCCTCCGAAGGACCGGGACATGGCCATGGTATTCCAGAACTATGCTCTCTACCCATTTCTCACAGTCGCTGGAAACTTGGCATTTCCTCTTAAAAAACGTAAAGTTCCTAAGAGCCAGATAGACTCAAAGATCGAAGAGGTTGCGAAAATACTTGGAATTTCAGATCTTCTTGACAGGAAACCGGGTCAGATCTCAGGAGGGCAGCGCCAGAGAGTGGCTCTAGGAAGGGCTCTTGTGAGGGAACCAGCAGTTTTCCTGATGGATGAACCGTTATCAAACCTGGATGCCAAGCTCAGGACTTCAATGAGGGGAGAACTAAAAAGAATCCAAAGAAGCTTCGCAACTACAACCATCTATGTCACACATGATCAGGTAGAAGCCATGACCCTTGCTGACAGAGTGGCAGTACTGAACAACGGGTTAATGGTTCAACTTGACTCTCCACTTAAAATTTACGATATGCCTCGCAATAGTTTTGTAGCGGCTTTTCTCGGCGATCCCCAGATGAACATGGTTCCTGCGGAGTTGGTGAACGATGATGGCGAACTTAAGGTCAAAGTTGCAAATCAGGTACTTGACTTGAGCATGGCAGGCATTAAGTTACCATCAGGAACCAAGTCAACTGACGTGAATCTTGGATTCAGGCCTGAGGATGTTTTGATCGCAGAAAAAGGCCTGAATGCAAAGGTGCTGGTAATCCAGAATCTTGGCAGGAGTAGAATTGAACACCTGCAACTCGTAGATAGCGGGAAAGAAATCATCAGGATGGGAGGTCCTGATTCTCCACTTACAGTCGGAGAGATGGTATCAATAATGCCAAATGAATCTAAGTTCTACTTATTTGACAAAAATACATCGGATAGGCTCTGGCCTTCTCAGGCTTAACCGCTTGCTTAACTTGTTTGTGTATTTTGTATAACCCGCATAGGTCTTGCGTTCATTGTCATTCTTTAAATTCTACTACAGGTATAGTTCAAGCCGCAGCAGCTAGAACTCAGTCTTTAACCGCAAAGGTAGAATGCAAATAATAGTAAACTGAACCTATAAGTGTAAGGGAGAAGGACAGGATGAATATCGGTAACAGACTAGCCCTATAAAAATCAAAGATCACGTTGGCAAGTACAGGACCTACTGCCACTGATAGCGATTGCGTGATATTGTATATTGAGATCCCACTCACCCTCCTTCTCTCTGTCCTCCTTATAAGTTCATTGAAGGCAGCCAGAGTAAAGCCTGATTGTGCGAGACCCAGCAAAATAATGGGAAAAAATAATATTACAATGGATGTGGTATATGCGACCCACAATGGAACGATAGAAATTATGACGCCGCTTAAGAGTATTGTTTTCCTGTTTCCGACTCTTTCAATGAATCTTCCCCAAAAGAGCTGCGAGGAAATCGCAGCAACCGCAATGACGATAATGACAAAAGTGTAGATCTGGGCGGATTGACCAAGAAAACTGCTTGAAAGGATATAAAGCTGCATATACGGAGAAAAAGCGCTTAGTCCAATTCCTGTTAACAACGTAAATAGCAGGTAAGAAAGCAGGACCTTGCTTGCTGCCGTAACTCCGCCTGTATCCTCTTTTTCCGGTTTGAAAGGCGGAATTCGCCGCATTATAAAAAGAGATACGGTTGAAAAAACCAAAGAGCCGGCAAACAGCACCACATAGGCCATCTTTGTGCTCCCAAGGAGAAAAAAGATTAGCACCGCGATTCCATATCCAACGAGCGAGAAGAGCCTAAGAAATAAATTTCTTCTTGAAAAATAGAGGTTCCTCTTCTTGGATGCAATTGCAGAAGGAACCCAAGCGTTCCAGGTTGTTCCAGAAAACGACGAAAAGAATACCCTGATTGAGAGGAGAACAATCATGAGAAAAGATAGAAGCAGGTATCCTCTTAAAAATACCAGAAGTGCAATCAGGATCCACACGACCCGATCAAAGATCGTTATTCTGATAGTTAAAGACCGGAGATCAACGGCCCGCCTGGAAAACTTTACTGCAAAATACTGGGCAAGCGGTACAACCAGATACGGCACACCTATTATATAGCCAACAGGAGCCGTAGGGCCAATCACAAGAATGGAAAATGCCACTATATACGGCGATGTCATATTGCTGTATATTGTCCAGAAAACCCCATCGCTAATTGACAGGTCCATGGTTTTCTCTTCATCTGTTCCAGAACCAAGGAACCACTTCATGTACCCTTTTCTCAAATAAGCGCCGATCATAGTTTATGTTCCATTACCATTGATTTAGGCCATATATCCCTGGTTGTCATTTATGCTTCTTCGAATTCCATATGCACAGGTTCGGTTATGATATATTCGTGGACATGATTATATTTCCGCTTTCAGTGGCACAATCATTGGCAAATATATCTAATTACTGGGAAACACCAATTCACCAGATCAAATACCCAGCTTTTTGAAAAAAAAGATAAAGATCAATAAATCATGCCTCCAAATCGTTCATAATTAAAAATATTCTGGAAAATGAATGTTAAACCTGTCAGCAAGTAGAAACCAGCAAACTAAGGAGTTTTATTATAAAAGTCTGGAATCACTATCGCATGCGAATTATTGACTTACATGAGGACTTTGGCATAACATCATCCACTGAGAATGTCTTTACTGGTACTTCGCAATCGTCTATAGCTAAACTGAGGGAGTATAGTGATGTTCTCATTTTTTCAGCCATTTTTCCATTTAGAAGGGTGTGGGCGAAATCAAAGCCATTTATTGATCCGAAGCAGAAACCCACAGAATTTACCTGGGTCCCAGATTATTCTGCACTCATGCATCAGGCAAATTTTTTCTCTTTTCTGCGCAACACCAAAACCGTAGATTTTGTATCCAGAGCCGGTGACCTTAAGGGGGAGATTCCTAAATTCTTAATATCCATAGAAGGCGCAGATACTATTGCAGAACCCACCGACATATATTCCCTGTATGATCTTGGAATAAGATGCATCGGGTTGACATGGAATTACGATAACAAGTATGCGGCTTCATGCTACTCAAAAAAGGACTATGGCTTGACTGGAGCTGGCGAGGAACTTGTTGATCTTTGTAATGAACTGGGCATAATAGTCGACACAGCTCATACAAGCAGGCAGACAACTCTTGATGTATGTGAGTATTCCAAGAACCCTGTTATAATGACACATACAAACATAAGGAAGCTCTTCGATCATGCAAGGAATGCTGATGATTCAATGTTGCGGGCAATATATTCCACTCATGGAATCGTAGGTATAAGTGGAATCGCTGAAATGTTATCTACAGAACCAACTTTAAATGATATGGTAAAAAATATCAACTATCTGGGTGAAAACTTCGGATGGGATTTGGTTGCCGTGGGATCGGATTTCCTTGGCATGAGAGGTGGAACCAAAGGATTCACATCATTCTCTGATATCAAGATGCTTGCAGATTCAGTAAAGCAGCCAGATCTGTTACTACATGCCAACGCAGAGCGTGTTATCAGAGCAGTTTTAAGATAAACTGAACGGGTAAAGATTTTAGGTATCCTACGATACGAATACTATGGAATTCAAACTTGGCATAGAAAAATTGCTTCCTGACCTGCCAAACAAGCCGATCGCTTTGCTGACGAATGCATCCGGCGTTACTCAGGATCTTATTCAGAACATAGATCTAATGATACAGAAGGGTGCGAATATAAGGAAGATATTTGCCCCTGAACACGGTATTTATGCAGCTCTGAAGAATGGCGAAATAGTTCGGGATGAGACATATGCAGGGATCCCCGTCAAATCCATCTATACAGAGAAGTCGCATCAGATTAATTCAGTGGAACTGGAAGATGTTGAGACAGTTATATACGACATTCAGGACGGGGGTGCCAGGCCCTATACCTATGTGTCGTCACTGAAGCACCTTCTTACTGCTGCCGGGAAGGCCGGCGCTCAAGTGATAGTTTGCGACAGACCGGCTCCTCTTTCAGGATCGGTAGTAGATGGCCCGATGATGCAACCTGGTTTCAGATCGTTTGTCGGGATAGATGATTTTCCGCTCAGATATGGAATGACAATTGGTGAAATGGCACGCTACCTGAACAGGGATATAAATGCGGAACTCAAAATATCAACCATGTCTGGTTACAAAAGATCTTATTATTATGATGCTTTTCTGAAACATTTTGTACCGCCTTCACTAAATCTTCCAACGCTGAATGCACTGTTTGTATTTGTTGGAATGGTTCTCGTTGAATCCTCAAAAGTTAGCGTCGGCCGTGGGACGCCTTATCCATTCTCACAGTTCGGTTACGACGGCGCATGGTCCCTGGACCTGAAGCAAGAACGGGGCGCACTATTCAGAAAAATAATGTTCATTCCCAGCCTAGATCCTCTGTCAGGTCAAAAACTGGAAGGTTTTTTCATTCATATCGATGATCGCACAATATTCCGAAGCATAATCCTTGCGATGAAAGTCCTGAAGCATCTATTCTCCCTTGATAGGGGGAACATTGATTTCAAGCACCTATCTATCCTATACGGATCCGATGAACTGAGAAAATTCCTCGAAGACGATTTGAGCGTAAACGAAATAGCCGAAACATGGATCGATTCCTCGAGGGACTACATGGAATCGAGGAAGGCTTTCCTGCTTTACGACTAGTAACAGGATCAATAGCTAATAATATTTACCTGAGATTACGCCTTATGAAGATTAAGAGCCTAGAATATAAGAAGATAAACATAGAGATGAAGAAACCTTTCAAGATTGCACTTGGTTCCACAGATTTCTACGAAGGGTATTTTGTCAAGGTCACAACAGACAATGGCCTATCCGGTTACGGCGAAGCAATCCCAACTCCTTTCATAACAGGTGACACAATGGGATCTGTCGAATCGGAACTTTCTATTTTCAGCCAGGCGCTGAAAGGTATGGATCTCTCAACCGAAGCAGTCAACGAAAGGATGAGGGCAATTGCCAGAAGCTCGAAAGCCAGCAGAGCTGCCGTGGATATGGCGCTTTACGACATACTTGGGAAGAAGGCAGATCTGCCGCTCTACATACTGCTTGGTGGTTACAGGACAAGCATGAAGACATCATATACGGTTGATCTGGTGGATGCTCCTCATGCAAAAGTCCAGGCAAAAGAACTCCTGGATGATGGCGTACAATTCTTCAAGATAAAGCTGGGCAAGTCTGTCACTGAAGATTATGAGAGGGTTAAGGCGGTGAGGGAAGTAATTGGCCCCGAGCGTTCCATTTGCGTAGATTTCAACCAGTCCTACAGCCCCAAAAAAGCAGTTGATCTTTCTGGCAAGATAGAAAAGCTTGACATCGAGTTCCTTGAGCAGCCTGTCGTAAGAGACGATGTCAAGGGAATGAAGTTTGTCCGCCTTAACTCATCCATCCCGGTAATGGCAGATGAAGCCGTATTCACACTTGCGGACCTTAGCAACGTCGTTTACGAGGAAGCTGCCGACTATGTCAACATAAAGCTGATGAAATGCGGCGGCATAACAGATGCACTTAAGATCGTGAAAGCTGCTCAGGTATTCAGAATGCCATGCATGATGGGTTGCATGGTTGAGACCAAGCTTGCAAATACGGCAGGTCTCCATGTTGCGCTCGCGCAGCCGAATTTCGCTTATACGGATCTTGATGGTTTTTCAAGTCTTAAGGAACCTGGGGTGTCCGGTGGCCTTACCTTCGTGAAGGGAATTAACCATCCACCAAAGGAAGGCGGCATAGGGGCAACTCCTATTATGGCGTTCTGACGGATCAGAAATAGCCGAACGCCCTGAATACGGCTCCGGTTATCGCCTCGACTTTCGTGCTGAAAGTCGATATATATCCTACACCATCAGGAAAAAGGCCCAGATCCGCAGGCACTCCTGTGCTAATGAAGACAGATTTCTTACCAGCCATCTGATCAACGAGGGTCGTGTATCGATCCTTCAGGTGCTCATTCCTTCCTATCACGATCATCTGCTCATAGTCATGATAGGAAGATGCTGGATCCTCTGAGGTAAAACTGTCAAGTCTCAGTCCAGTTTCTTTAAGTCTCTTTATTATTCTGCGGGAATTGGTGAACGAATCTCCTACGATGCTTTCTCTGGTATCATCCAGGTAGAGAACGGCAGTCCTGGTTTCGGGGTTGAGGGGGACAAATGCCTTCTTTATAGAGTTGCCAACAAGGGCGAATGCATTCAATACATCATTGGGCGGCTCGACATGGGCCTCCTTCGCTGGAAGCAGATTGAGTATTCTTTCTGCGCTTGCATGCTCATCCTTCATGTCAAGGTACAGTGACATCTCCATCGCCCTGTCGATATCGACGCATTCCAGTATATCCGCGCCTGCCATGGACGCTCTCTTTCCCATCTCTTCTGTGGTGAAATCCTTTGACACAGCCTTCATGTTAAGGGAATCTGTTATCGCCAATCCCTTGAATTTAATGTCCTTCCTCAGTATATTGTATATGGCGGGCGAAAGAGTTGCCGGATTCGAATCGTCTATGGCGGTATATAGAACATGTGACAGCATGATTGAAGCTACGCCTTCCTGCACGGCTTCCTTGAATGGGATCATATCGCTCATTATTGCAGATTTGCCTCTTTCATCCTTAGGTAGTATGAGGTGGGAATCACCGAGAACCCCCCCATGTCCAGGGAAATGCTTGGCTGTAGCTGCAACCCCGTACCTCTGAATCCCTCGAATAAATGCTTTGCCATGTGCTGCAACAACCAGCGGATCATAAGAAAAGCTACGCTCAAGAATAACCTGGTTGTACGGGCTCGAAAGATCAAGAACGGGAGCAAGATCCCAGTCTATTCCGAGATCCCTCAGATCATACCCTGTCCTGGAACCTACGTATTCGGTAAAGCGCATATTGTTCAGGTTTCCCAGAAACGCGTTGCTTGGATTGTAGTTCAGGAATGCAAGTCTAACGACATTACCTCCCTCCTGGTCCACTGCAATGTAAGGATCCTTCGCATCTTTTTCAATTCTGTAAAGACGCTTTATGCTGTGTAATAGGTCAATCAGGTCTTTCCTGTCTGTGAAGTCTTTGCGTACTAGAACGATAGTGGAAGGAAGAAGCTTCCCGATAAGCCGAAGTGATTCTTCCCTTTCATGACCAATTAAACCTGTCTGTATAAAGAAACCCGGTCGCATGCTACCTCATTCCAAGAAAGAGTTAAAGTTAGCGATCCTTCGACGTTCTTTTCCTGACAGCATAGAGGGAGAGGAATGACTCTTTATCCTTACCATGGATGACTGCCTGATCTGCTTTAACCATTCTTGTGCTTTCCGTCTGGTCACCATCAAAATTAAGGTTTCTGGCAAACTTCGGGAAAGCGCTCGACGAGACTTCCAGCCTTATTCTCTCCCCTTTGGCAAATCTGTAGGAAGTATTCCACATGTCCACCGAGACCTGGTATACTTTACCCGGGACAGTCTTTACTGCGGATCGCATGCCATCCCTGTATCTCATCCTGACTATTCCATCGCAAAGCCTGATTGCCCTAAGATCTGGAAGAACAGTGAGCAGCTTTGCAGTGAAGTCCGTATCCGTAGCAGATGTACTTACGCTAATGTTCAATTTTACGGGTCCGATGATTGTAAGCGGCTCATCAAGTGCATCTGTTGTATATACGAGGACGTCATCCCTGCGTTCAACGGAGGAATAGTCATCCGGTCCGCCTATCTGTGCATAATTCTGATCGGCAATGAAAGGAACAGGGTTTTCCGGGTCGTAAGTGTAGGAATCCTTTCTCTGCTCATAAGTGGGTCTGTTGATCAGAAGCTTTCCATCTCCAAATCTGCCGTTCGCGTTGCCGTTTGAGGATAGGTATAGCTTATATTCTGAAGTGTTTTCGGGTGGCCAGGCACTCACTTCGTTCCATTCGTTGCTTCCCATAATGAATATCTTCGCTTTCTTATCAAACGGAAAATCTTTCTTTGATGCTTTCAGGTACCGATCGAGCCATCTTGCCTCAACATCCAGGAGATCAATGAGTGCTGTCGGTCCAAAATCGAATTCGCCTATTATTCTTGCGGTATTGACGGCATGTCCCCAGGGGCCCATTATCATGAACTGGTTTTCTGCAACTTTTCTTTCTGGATGCCTGGACATAGCTGAGAAGTTAAGAGGAGTACCTATCTGCTCATCGTCATACCAGCCCGAAATGTGCAGGACTGGTACCTTGACACGATCAAACTTGTCCTGGTATGATATCTCCTTTGTGTATCTATCGATCAACTGGTGATCAAGCCTTGTATGCCAGTGAGGTATTTTTCTTCCAGTAAGGAGATCCATCTCGCTCATCGGCAGGTGTCTGTAAACTTTCTGCCAGTCTACCGGCTTAGTGTTCTGTAGCGCTCTTCCTGATACAAGAAATTCCCAGGATACATTTAGGGGCGATGTCACTCCTGTCGGATCTTCCACAAAAGGATCCGAGGGTGGAACAACAGATATCATGGCTTTAAGGGCTGGCGGCTGCAGGACTGCCGTATACCATTGGATCCTACCTGAGTATGATGCTCCCCATGTTGCTACGGACCCGTCCGACCATGGTTGCTTTTCGATCCACTGAATCGCATCAAAACCATCTTTTCCCTCAAACCTGTATGGCTCGAAGACACCGTCGGAATCTCCTCGTCCTCTGACGTCGCATGAGATGAAGACATACCCTCTCATTGCAAAGAACTTTCCCGTAGATACTATGAGATCTGTTGTCTTGCCGTACGGGGTTCGGAGCAGAATAGCAGGCTTTTTCGTCGCGTTGGAGAGACCGTAGGTATCGCAGGATAAATTAACACCATCTCTCATTGGAATCTTCATATCCCAAAATATTTCTAGTTCGTCGTTCATTATTATGGTGATACCATGAAGATTATAAATAAAAGTGCAAGATGGATCAGAATCTTTTATTGCAGTCGGGAATTACCGCTTCTATGGTTGCAGAAAGCGAAGATCTGGCAGTCAAGCTGCGGGATCACATAAAATCGAACATCCCTGATGTTTCACATGGTATGACAGTTCTGGTTGCAAAGGGCGACAAAAAGCTGTTCTTCGAGTCGTACGGAAAAATCGACGACCTGCATTTCACTTATGCCAACGATACAGTCTATGACCTGGCTTCATTGACAAAACCGCTGGCTACCTCTACGCTGGCTTTCAAGCTGATAGACAGCGGGAAACTTTCCATGGAAGACACACCTTCATCCCTTGGATTATTCAGCGGGATGGATAACCTGGGGAAGCTTTCCGTCAAAGCACTGCTATCTCACACATCCGGCTTGACTCCCAGTCTTCCATTATATCGCAGGGGTCACACCAGAGAGGCATATCTTGCTGGGATTAATGATGCTGCTGCCTCCGCTACACCTTATACGGAAGAGAATTATAGCGACCTAAATTACATCTTGATTGGTTATATAATTGAAGAATTGACTGGTAAAACACTGGACAAAGCATGGGAATCCATGATTGCTGGAGAACTCGGCCTGAAGCACATTACCTATCTTCCTAAATTTGCGAAGGATCAAATTGCGCCAACCGAGTCAGATCGATCAAGAGGACAGGTGTGGGGTGAGGTGCATGATGAGAATTCTTTCTACTCCGGCGGTGTTGCGGGTCACGCTGGCCTGTTTTCTGATGCGTCTGATATATTCTCATTTGCTTCACAGTACATCAAGGGAAAAATAATCTCGAAGCCGAGTATGCTAAAAGCAACCAGACCTGCAAATGAGTATATAGGCGGATCATTCGGCTACGGATGGATGATAAACACGCCAAGGCCTCTTAAGCAGAGTCCTGCTTTTGATTATGCCAGATTTATAGGCGACATTGCACCATTCGGCACTTTTGGACACACTGGATTCACTGGCACCTCTATAATGATCGATCCTGCCTCATCTGTGATGGTCATAATCCTCAGCAATCGCGTTTATCCAACTAGAGAGAATGTCAAGATACTTAAATTCAGGAGAACTTTCCACAATCTGGTGTTCAGTTCTCTGCTGAATTAGATGCTCCTTGATCACTATGCCTTGCTTTCAGCCTGTCTATTGCAGCCCATAGTTTGTAATCTGATTTTTCCAATGTGTTAAAGGCATCGTCCCGGCTGATCGCAAACTCATTCATCAAGAATGATATTGCTCTTTCTTTCAACTTGGCGTTGAATGTTACCCCCATATAGGACATCATATTATCGTAGACTCTTCCAAGTTTTATGGCAATCGCGGTGCTCATCGCATTCAGGGTCAGCTTTTGCGCAGTTCCAGCCTTCATTCTTGTAGAACCCTGTATGACCTCAGGTCCGGTGTCCAGGATGATGCGGTGCGAAGCCTCCTTCTCTATTATGCTGCCAGGATTGTTCACAATACCTATAGTCGATGATCCAATGCTATTACCATATTTCAAAGCAGAAAGAACAAACGGTGTCCTTCCTGACGCTGAAATTCCGACCACAATATCATGACTGTTAAGGACGATTTTCTTTAACGCCTCGACGGCAGCCTGCGTATCGTCCTCCGATCCTTCCTGGGATTTCAGCAACGCATCAAGGCCACCTGCCATAATATACAGGAAGGTCCTGCTGTCAAGACCATATGTAGGATCAAGTTCAACTATGTCCTGAACTGCGATCCTTCCACTGGTTCCGGCTCCGACATAAACCACCCTGCCGCCTTTCTTTATACCGGAGAGGCAAATATCAGCGGCTTTGGCGATATCCTTAACCGATGCTTTTACAGCTGCGAACGCCTGAAAATCTTCCTCATTTATTATCCTTACAATCTCTTCTGTTCTTTTGCTCGATATGCCCCTGGTTCTTGGGTTGTTTTCTTCAGTAGTCAATTTCCGCACCTAGTTCCTGAAATCATAATAGATTCCGTTCTTGATTATCCCAGCGACTTTATTCCTTTTATCAATTATGGTAATATTTGCCTTCTTTCCAGGTTCAATGGAGCCTTCCTCGGAAAGGCCCATAATTCTTGCCGGATTGGTTGATAGAAACTTGACTGCCTGCAGGATAGAGTAACCCTGATCTATGAAGTTCCTGTATGCAGAATCCATTGTGAGCACACTTCCAGCTATCACATCCGTTCCTGTCACTGTGCACTTTCCTCCCTTCAAAGTAACGTTAAGACTTCCAAGCCTATACGCTCCATCAGGCATCATAGTTGCCGCGATAGAATCGGTTATTCCTATTATCTTGTCCTCACCCTTTGATCTTACTGCAAGCCTAATGATCCCCGGAGATAGATGATTCGGATCATTAATGATCTCGGCGTTAATTGAATCGTTAATCAATATTTCGCCGGCAATTCCAGGTTCCCTGTGGAAAATGGATCGCATTGCATTGAACAGATGCGTTGCCTCGGTTGCACCTGCCAATATAGCCTTTCTAGCAGTAACTGCATCAGAATCGGAATGCCCTATGGAAGGTATAACACCTCTTTTTGAAAGGTATGCGATTAGTTCCAGTGCCTTGCCGACTTCAGGTGCAATGTCCACAATCCTCACCTCCGAACTTAATTCTCCCGTGATATTGATAAAATTCTCTATTGAAGGTTCGAGAAGCAGAGCCTCATTATGTGCTCCTTTCTTTGAGTGGCTTATAAACGGGCCTTCCATCCTCGCACCAAGTACATCGGCATATGGTTCAGTCAGGACCGTGGTTCTGGCTTCCTTGACAGATTTAAGAAAAGCCTGTGTTGTTACCCGATCCGAAGATACAAGAGTGGGAACAATCTTCAAAGTACCTGTTCTGGGAAGAGCCGTCAACCATTTCGCCATAGAGTCCCTATTAAGGGAAGCAGTATCAACACCCAGCATGCCATGTGTGTGCACATCAATGAAAGAGGGCACAGCTGTATAGTCGGTCAGATCTACCTCAAACCTGGCATTATCGGAGATAGAAGCAACGAATCCATCTCCTGTCTTGATCGAAACATCATGCAGTAATCTACCTGCAACGACGGCATTTGAAAACCTATAACTGCCTGCAGAATGCATTATCATAGATTATTCCGGGGTATTAGGATTTCATGCCTTCGAACCTATGATCAGGAAGTAATAACTTTAGTGAGCTTTGAGGGCTTGTCCGGGTCCAGTCCAAGAAAAACCGCCCTGTAATAAGAAAGGAACTGTACAAACAAGACTTTAAGGATAGAATCAGCAACTTCGCTGTGGGATTTGATCTTGAATTCTTCATGTATAATCGCATCAAGATCCAACATATTGCGGCACAGCTTCGACAGCTGCCGCTTTACGTCTTCTTCATTCGACAGGATGAGAACAGTCCATGAATCGTCAAGTATTTGCTTTGGACCGTGCAGGAATTCTCTTATAGGATAGGCATCTGTTATCATGGAACATGTTTCCTTTAATTTCAATGCACCTTCACGTGCAACAGGATAATCAAGCCCCGATCCAAGGAATACTACATTTTGAAGAAGGTTTTCTGCATATTTCTTTATCTCATTTTCCCTGTGCATTATGGCTTCGAAGCCTTCTTTGAGCTTTCCAAGCAGTCTGTTGAATTCGACAGGCTCCCCAGCAAGATAAATAGAAAGTGAAGAAAGCAACTGCCCCATGTGGCTTTTAGTTGCAGCAATGGACTTCTCAGGGCCGGCAGGAGTTATAATTGAAATATCTGAAAGCCCGGAAAGGCTTGAACCGGGAACGTTAAATATCGACAGTATAAAAGCTCCGTTCCTCTTTCCAAAATTCGCTGCAGAAATTGCATCGGAAGTTTCTCCTGACTGGCTGAATAGTATAACTTCTCTGTCCTTGAAATTGAAATCACCATTCAAGAACCTAGGAAACTCAGAAGCAAAAACTGGGACAGAAAGCACATTTCTCTTAAGTAGAAGGAGCGAGAGATAATAGGCAGCATTGTAACTGGTTCCATTGCCAGAGGTGATGCATCCTTTTGAGTTTTCAATATGATGCAAAGCTAAAGCTGAATTTTTGTGATCTCCTGATAAATATTTGTCGAGAAGGTCCTTCTCTTCCCTGATCTCCTGTATCATGTAATGCATTTATTGGGAATAGCATTGGAATATAAAAAATGCCTATCTTTATTACTACAACGAAACAAAAATCATAAAATCAGCCCGTGAACTATACTCTCATGCAATATGTCTCAATAAGCGTAGCAGATCTCCGCGCTGAGCCAAAGTTCACATCTGAAAGGGTGTCGCAGTTAGTTTACGGGGAAGAGTTGAAAATTATCGAGAAGGGAGAGGAATATTCTCTTGTTGTTGGAAGTGACGGTCTCCAGGGACACGTCAAGACTGCTTTAATAAAAGAAGGTCCTGCGAGAACGCATAAGCTGACTCGAAAATACAGGCATGGGGAGATAATAATTCCATTTGGCGGATATGTTTCCAGGGAGGAGATAAATAAGTTCTCGATTCCGGGTCAATTCCTGGCCCCGATTTCAAGATATGACTATAAACCAACTGAACTTTCAAAGAGGTTCCTGGGCATTCCATACCTCTGGGGCGGAACTTCAGAATTCGGATTCGACTGTTCTGGATTTACGCAGAGACTCTATAGATTTTCTGGCGTCGAGCTTCCGAGAAACGCCGACTGGCAGCGCGATTATCTGGATGAAGTACCATCATTTAGGGAGGCTTTACCCGGAGATCTTATCTTTTTCAAGGGCCACGTTGGCTTACATCTTGGAAAGATGCGCATGATACACGCGAATGGAAAGTACGCCTCGGTTACAACTACAGATTTGTCGGACCAGAGCGAATATTCGAAACGCCTTCTTGAGATATTCGAGCAGATCGGGAGAGTGAATATGGGATCAGTAAAGTTGGGTGAACCGATCAAGAAGAGGTATGTTTAAACTATTCATAAAAGGAAAATAATTCCCTAAAATTTGTCCCAGGCGTTATCTTTCCAAGAACCGGTCCCGACATTGTTTTCACATCTGTCAGTCTTCCCGGAGCATGATGAAGTGTCTGGTTTGCAAGTATAGCGAAACCGAGTGATTCCCTGAGCTCATCCTCAATGCCTCTGCTTGAAAAAGTTGACACTCTGCAAGTAAAAAGCTCTCCGAGATCGGACATAATAACTTTGTTTTTTGAACCCCCTCCACCTACTATTACCTCTTTTGGGGTATCTGGTAAATATTTGTTCGCCTGGGCATATATACTTTCTGCCGTAAATCTCGTTATAGTTCTGATCAAATCTTCCTTTGAAATTGATGGAAATCTCTTCAGTATCTTGCTCAAATATTCAATGCCATAATACTCTCTTCCGCTGTTCTTCGGCGGAGCGAGCTTAATGTATCTATCATTCATCAGGAAACTCAATACTTCTTTAACTATATTACCACGAGACGCAACCGTACCATTTTCGTCAAACCTGGTTCCGTAGAAACGGTACATAGCCTGATCTATAAGCATATTTCCCGGACCTGTGTCGAATGCAATAGGCCCATCCTCTCCCAAGTATGTTATATTTGCAATCCCTCCTATGTTCAACGTTAGTATCCCTGAATCTCTGAACAGAATATAGTCACTTATTGCTATTAACGGAGCTCCAAGCCCATCGTATGCCATATCAGTCATTCTGTAATCAGATATCGCCGTTTTCCCTGTCCTTGAAACAAGTATTGAAATTTCTCCTATCTGAAGAGTTGCATTCTCCGGTTTTTTGATCGAAGGCCCATGATAGATGGTATGCCCTGAATAGGATATTAAATCATACTCCATATCTAATGAAACCATGGAATCTGCTATCTGCAAACCAAGATCCCAATTTAGTTTTGATATCTCCTCTGACGTTGTGTTAGTTTTCTCTGCTGCTTTCAAAAGGCGTGATCTTAGGCCATTTGAATAAGGGATTGTATAACCTTTTAGTATTTTGTAAGTTGTTTTAAGATTGTATCCATTCAATTGAATATTTCCAATAGTTAATCCATCTGCAGAAGTGCCAGAGACTATGGATGCAATTTTCATGCTGGCAAATAAACGTTGTCCTTTTAAATATACGCTTAAGTTTTTCACAGGTAGTTAAGAATTAATTATTTTGAGCAGATCCTGCACCCTAGTTCAACGAAAGGGTAGAATTCGGTCCAGATCTGGATATCTTGACAGACAATATCACTACTAAATCTAGCGAAATGCATAACCAGGAAACATAATTAAATCAATCAATAAAGTAAAGCTTAAAAGTTATCTTCTTTCAATTCTACATACAATTACTCTTGACATAATTCAACAAACACATTAAAAATAAGTATTGAGAACCGAATATCTAACTATGGCGGACATAAACCGTCAGATATTACTGGAATTTCTTCAGGTCAAACAAGCCTGATCCATTAGTTCTGTTGTATACACCGTATTTGGAAGGGAACAGTCTGAAACTTCCACTGGCAAATCTCACATAGCGTCTTTCTGCTCTATATACAATGAGAAGGGTTCTGCACAAAGGGGGTACTGTGACTTCAGTCCTGAATACGATCTCTCCCTCCATTCCGGTCACTTCAGTCTGGGGAAGAGTTTCTCCAGCTTCAGATCGTTCTCAATTATGTCGACGCCAATTGAATTCCTGCCCTGATAGCCAACATGCTTCTGGACAGTTTTTCCGCCTGCCCTTTTTACGTCTGTCAGCTCGTAATATTCCTTCCGTTTCTTTTGGCTTTGCGAGGTATAACATTCATGTGCAATCTTACCACACACACCATAAACCTTTGGGTATCCGCTGTTCCCAATAAGAAATGATGCATAAATTAATTATTTATCCACTGGATATAACCGCCATAAATATCTAAGAAAGTTTTAATACATGTATTCTGTTGCCGTTTCCAATGTTAAACCTGAAAAAAGCATTTATGCTTTTCTTGACAGTCGGGGTTATGCTAACTGCTAGCTTTGTGTTCATGGTTTCGTCGAATGCAGTGAATGGAATGTATGGAGGAAGCTCTTTTGCAAACTCAAGTGGTACGAACAACTCAACGGGAACATTTATTTTTGGTTCCCCGCTTGACACATCGGTTGCGGATCTCAATCCTTTGACGGCGACTAACTCTCTCGCGACAATTCTTGTTGGCGAGATGTATGCTACATCCCTTGGTTTCCAGTGGATAAGTGGAAATTTTTCCTCATGGCTTGCGCAGTCTTGGACCGTTACCAACAATGCGAATGGTACTGAGACAATAGTATTTCACTTGAATCCAAACGCAGACTGGGTTAATGGATCTACCGTTGTCGGTCAGATAACCTCTGCGGATGTGCTTTTCACTTTTAATGTATTGAAAGCAAATACATCCCTTGATGGATTTGACATAACACCTCACATACTTGCAATGTACGCAAGCGGTTCAACTACAGTTACATTCGTGATGAAGTCACAAAACGCTCTATGGTTCCAATTCCTAGCCCTTCAGACTATAATACCGTCTGCCTGGGCACAGTATGATTCCGGGAACCTTAGCAATATTGGTGGATATACCAACATGGGCCCATTTGGTCATGAGATAGAAGCAGGTCCGTTCATACTTTCCACAATTACATCAGCAGGCGCAACTATGGTTCCAAATACACACTTCTGGATGGGAACCCCAAAGATTAAGCAGTTCGATATAGAGAAATTTTCAGACACTGCAACAGCAGACCTTGCATTGGAGAAGGGAACAATTAATGCAGTTAATCCTGCCTTGAGCGATTATAATGCTCTGAAAAACATTTCATCGGTCACTGCTATCAAGCAGCCAGAAAACTATGTCTTTTACCTCTGGTTTAATTACCACGTTGCACCTTTCAACAACCTTCACTTCAGACTTGGAATGGCATATGCCCTTAACAAGACGAGAATAATGGCCAAGGACGAAGATGGCGTTGGAGCTGCAGGTGCTAATAACATGTCATTTGGTGGTTTACCTGGTATAATGAAGAGTGACTGGGCACCGGGTCTTACATACTACGGTTATAATGTTAGTGCAGCGGAAGCTCAGTTTGAAAAAGCTGGTTACCATATTGGCTCAAGTGGTTACTTTGTTAACAATACAACTGGCAATACTGTGACCTTCCAGATACAAGAACCTTCAGCTGTTGCTGACTGGGTCGCTGCTGGTACAAGCATAGCCAATGAACTCCAAGCCGCACATATTGATGCTACCATAGATGTAATTCCAATTGGAACGTGGGTTTCTAATGATCTCAACATATCTAACTTCAATCAGGCTTCATACTTTGGATACGTGCCTTCATTCGTAAATCCATATGTTCAGTTGCAAGAGATTTATGACTATAATGGTTTCTGGAACTTCGAGAACTTTTCAAACCCGCAGCTCAATGCTTTGTTTAATTCAACTGCAAACATCAGCGGTTCTGCCCTTGTATCTGCACTCTATCCATTACAGCAGTTATTAGATCAAATCGTTCCAATAATTCCAATGTCCAACGCTTACAGCTTGATAGCATACAGTTCGAACGTGAAAGGATACTATACTAACTTATCCGCGGACAATCCTCTGAACGATATGATGATCTATTTCCCATCTTCCACACCTACATCACCAAGCACCAGCAACAGTGATCTATACTACATAATAGGCGGCATAGTTGCTGCAGTTGTCGTCATAGGTGGTGTGGCAGGATATATGGTTAGGTCCAGGAACAAAACCAAGGGCAAAGGAGAACAGTAATTTTTAGGGGATTTATTTTTCCCCATATTTTCCATTTTTATTGAGGTCACTTTCATGATCACACGTAGGTACTTGATAGTCCGATCATCATATGCTTTGGCTACTGCATTGATTGCAATCACGCTGAATTTTCTTCTACCTAGACTTATACCTGGGAATCCTGCAGCCGTCATTTTATTTGCAAATTATCATTATCTTCCACCCGGGAAAGTCAAATTGTTGGATTCGCAATTTGGCCTCACCACAAACAACTTAGGAATTGAGTACATAGACTATCTAAAGCAATTGTTTCTTCACTTTAATTTGGGCGTTTCATTTTCTTATTATCCGTCAACTGTGGCCCAACTTATTGAATCCCACCTTCCGTGGACCCTTTATCTCCTTGGCGTTTCTATTCTTCTCTCATCTGTACTTGGCGTAATAACTGGTAGATGGATCGGATGGCGGGCCGGGAGCAGAGGAGAGTCCGTGACATCATCAATATTTATAGGACTTACTTCCCTTCCATACTTCTGGTTAGCTATTATATTCATCCTGGTTTTTGCTTTTATGATACCAATTTTTCCATTAAGTGGCTCTTTTTCGATTACAATTATCCCTGGTCCCACACTTGCTTTTCTGGGATCGGTTATTAGTCATAGCCTCCTTCCCATCATCACTATAGTTATAACAACTTTTCCAGCTTTCGCGCTTACCATGCGTAATACCATGGTGAACCAGAATAAGGAAGATTATCTTTTAATGGCCAAAGCAAAAGGTCTTCCAAAGAATGTGATCGAAAAGAGATATGCCGCAAGGAATGCGATACTTCCAGTTACAACTCATATTGTCTTAGCTTTTGGTTATATAGTGTCGGGGGCATTCTTTGTCGAAGTTGTGTTTTCTTATCAGGGGATTGGCTACCTTCTATACAAAGCAGTGACTTCATATGATTATCCTCTGGTTGATGGTATATTCCTAATGATTACAATTACAGTCATAATTGCAAACTTCATTGCAGATCTTCTTTATGCAATATTAGACCCAAGAGTGGAGTTACGGTGATTAAATGATAGGTAATTACAACCCTGAAAACGCAAATATACAAGCAAATGAGCTTCTTCCGGTCAAAGAAAACCTGCTTGTTCAAATCTGGCAAAACAGGAAGGCACGCATTGGAATTCTGATTATAGGATTCTTTGCAATTTTCGGAATAATAGGTCAAATTCACACGCCTTATCCTGCGAGTTTTGATAACTTTCCTACATGGCTGCCACCAAGTGCAAAGCACTGGTTTGGAACAGATTATGATGGCCATGATGTATTTAGCCAGTTCATGTATGGAACTGGAGTCTCTCTATACGTAGGAGCAGCAGTGGCACTAATTGCTGTATCGCTTGGAACAATGGCCGGTCTTGTCTCAGGTTATTATGGTGGGATAGTAGACAACGCCCTGATGAGATTCGTCGACATTCTGCTTATTCTCCCGACTTTTCCCCTTCTTGTTATACTTTCAACATATTTCAAGCCGACCGTAACATCAACAATTATAGTAATAGGCATACTCAGCTGGCCATTCATGGCCAGAGTAATAAGATCTCAGATTCTGACTGTGAAGCAAAGGCCATTCGTACAAGCTTCAATACTAGCCGGCATGCCGGGTTACCAGATAATGTTAAAGGAGATCTTTAAATTCACTTTACCCCTTATAATAATAAATGCGGTCTACATATTTGTGGGCGCGATTGTCGCTCAAGCAGGTCTAGCATTCTTTGGACTGGGTGATCTCGCCTCTATTAACTGGGGAACCATGCTTTACTACGCCCAAAGCCAGGATGCTGTGATCTATTATGCATGGTGGTGGATAGTACCGCCAGGTGTCTCAATTGCCATTTTAGGTATTGCAGCAAACTTCTTTGGGAACGGTATTACAGAGGTGTTTGGAGAAAGGGCAGGTGAAGTGTGAGCGACAACATCCTTTCAATTCGAAATCTAGAAACAGACTACAGCTTAAGCAACGGTGGTTATGTAAGGGCAATCAGATCATTGAATCTGGATGTTAGAAGAGGAGAGTCTCTTGCACTTGTTGGTGAATCAGGATCAGGCAAATCCACACTTGCACTTTCAATAATGAGACTTGTAGAAAAACCCAACAAAATAGCTGAAGGCGAAATTATTTTTCATGACAAGGACAGGGACATATCGGTACTCAAGCTTGGAGAAATTGGCCTGAGAGTATTCAGGTGGAAAAAAGTTTCAATGATATTCCAGTCCGCCATGAATATCCTTAATCCAGTGATGAGGGTCGAGAATCAGTTCATTGATACATTTGACGCCCATAACATACAGGATGATTATAGTCAGCGCATTGATAAATACCTCACTATAGCAGGTCTTGGAAAGAAAGTCAGGAGGCTTTATCCACATGAACTGAGTGGTGGAATGAAGCAGAGAGTCAGTATTGCGCTCGCACTTTCATGTGAGCCAGAATTACTCATTGCTGATGAACCTACCACCGCACTCGACGTGGTAGTCCAGAGGGAGATACTTTTTGAACTCAAGCAGTTGAAGGATAGCCTCAATCTTTCGATTATTTTTATAACACACGACTTAAGCGTTGCCTCTGCCGTTGCAGATAGGATAGGTATATTCTATGCCGGTAGAATCGTGGAAATTGGCAGGAAAGAAGATATCATAAACCACCCGGCTCATCCTTATGCAAAGCTTCTCCTTGGATCAATAGTTACTCTGAGCACACCAAGAGGCAAGGAACTTTCTTCTTTGGAAGGAATACCTCCTGATCTCAGCAAAGAGATTACCGGATGCAGCTTTTACGAAAGGTGCCCGAGCCGAGTGAAGCAGTGTCTGTCTTACGACCTTCAACCATTAAAAGTTGGTGAGGATCACTACGTTGAGTGCCTTCGGGCTCAGGAATTATTGGACTCAGAAGAATAAGAAGTGAAAAAATGGAAACAGAGATAAGCATCAATGAAAATAATCCGACTGATGGGACTCAAAATGACCTAGTAAAGTTCGTCGATGTCACAAAGATATTCAAATCTGGGCATGTCAGGAACTACGCATTGGACAAAGTGAACCTTACGATCAAGGAGGGCGAATCGCTGTCGATAGTTGGAGAGAGCGGCAGCGGAAAATCAACCCTCGGACTGGTAGCTGTGGACCTTCTGAGAATAAACAGTGGCAAGATTCTTTTTCAGGGGAAGGATATCAGCGGGCTTCGCGGCAAATCGCTCCGGACATTCAGGAGAAACACTCAGATGGTCTTCCAGGATCCATACTCTTCTCTGAACCCTTATAATACAATTTATCAATCTGTCATAGCGCCAGTCAATGCCAACAGGCATTACTATGAAACCCTTACTGGAGAGAAAGCAGACTCCAAATCACAGCTAAGGGATCGAGTTGCAGAAATGCTCGATCTTGTTGGGCTTACGCCTGGCAAGAATTTTCTGGACCTTTATCCAAAGAAGCTCTCAGGTGGCCAGAGACAGAGAGTCGCTCTTGCCAGATCTCTAATCCTTAGACCAAGATTAATTGTTGCAGATGAACCCACGTCTATGCTTGACGTATCTATTAGCGCACAGGTCTTAAACTTGCTAACAAAATTAAAAAAGGACTTCAAATTTTCAATAATGTATATTTCACATGAACTGGGCACTTCTAAGTATATATCAGACAAGATGGCAGTGATGAATCTTGGAAGGGTCGTGGAATACGGTTCCTCAGATGATATAACAGAGAATCCCATGCATCCTTACACCGACATTCTCATTAAATCAATGCTGGAAGTTGGAGGATTTAGGACAGAGGAACCACTGGCAAAAATAGATTTCGGACAATACAATGGAGGAGTGGTGGGCTGCACATTCGCGCATTCATGTCCATTCGTTACAGACCAATGCCTGAAAGAAAGGCCCCAGCTAGAAAAGAAAGAGAATGATCATTGGGTTGCTTGTTTTCACCCCATAGGCCACTAGATCCGAATGAAGGCAATTATTGTTCTAGGATGCATGCTGAAGAGTTGTGAACCGACGTATGAAATGAAAGGAAGGGTCGAGCGGGCAGTTCAGTTTTCCAATCTCATTCATCCTGACCTCATGATATTCTCTGGTGGGCACACATCTCCTGAATGTCCATACTCGGAGGCTGGAATGATGCAGAAACTTGCTCTAGAGATGGGAGAAGATAAAAACATAACACGGGTTGAGGGGAAATCAACTACAACAGTTGAAAACGCAGTATATGTTAGGGCCCTACTCGACAAAGAACTATTTTCCGGTGACCTTTATATTGTTACATCATGTTATCATATGATTCGGTCAATCACAATTTTCAGGACTGTAATACCTAACTTGATTTCACTATCCGGATTATGTTTTGAATGTAAACCTGAAAGACTTGAGTCCGAAGCATCAAGGCTCATCATAGACCAGAACATCATGTCTCGCGTATCATGGAATGGCAAAGCCTGGCTAGAATCATATGAGAAGCTGGATAAAACAGTTTTTTAAGCGTTGACTAACCTTGTCTTTCAGAGATATAAGTCTAAATGCGCAAAGAATTCTTAAATAACAGTATCAGATAGTGCTAGCGATGAAAATTAGTGCTGCTGGCAAGATTATGTTTATGGTTATTCCACTTGTACTGATTGCGTTCCTTGGTGGCGGCTTCGTCAGTGGAGCTCATGTTGCAACGCATTCCAAGACCCAGACGCCAGATAAGAATGTGACGAAGAATTTACCCGCAATCCCTGCTGGATACTGCCTGTATGATTACAGTCCTTCCGCAGGAATGTCGTATGCAATGATGGTTCATACGAACTATTTTGGAAAAAATGAATATCCTGCCGCCATCAATTTATCGATAATGCAGAAGAATCTTGACTATTATAACAGCGAGGACTGTTCTCACTTTGTTTCCGAGGCTCTTATCGCAGGTGGTTTGAAGGAACTTGCTATTAACGGACCATACGGACCAGGAGACAACCTCACTGGATATGATGGTGGCAAGTTTGTTGGCAGTTACGGAATCGTTGGCGTATACAGGCTTGTAAGTTACCTTGCAGGATATGTCCTTCCGGTTTTCTCCACAAATGCAACTGCTGAAAGCACCCTGGGTTATCAGCCTATTCCAGCATCGTTCCAAGGATCGCCCCTTGCATCCATATATTATGTGCTGAATGAAAGCATGTACCCTGCATATTACCTTTCCCCCGGCGATGTCATTGCTGATGGTGGTGTCGGTGGTGGACACATTATGTACTATATTGGAAACGGAACAGTTGTACAGACAGACCCTGCTGAGGAATGGCAATATCAACCTGGGGCCGACTGCAACATTAGTTTCTACGGTCTAGATACTCTCCACGGGCAGAACGTTACGGCGTTATACATACACATTCCAACATTCCATGGAGCAAAGACGGTCAGGATAACTGCCCTGTATAACGAATCGGTTCTGCAAGATTCATCTTCTGTAGAGGCTGGATCAAGTGTTTATCTGATCGGTTCCTTCCCTGATGGCGTTGGCCTTGGTAACTATACCTATACATGGTCTGATAATGGAAAGACAATTTCCAACCAGCAGAATTTCACTTACAATCTGCAGGGCGGAACTAACAATATTGAACTCGTATCCTCTGGATCCAACGGTACGGCATATCAGAACTTTACGATCTACAGTGGCCAGAAGCCTGCCGCTTCTTCCTTGAGCACTCTTGAGATCGTGGGCATAGTAGTTGTTGTGGTTGCAATTGCGGCAGTTGCCACTGCATTAGTTATTAAGCGCAAACATTGATGATACAGGATGAAAAACAATTACAACAATTCCCCTTTTATTGTATCTTATAGTTTCAGGGATACCGCTGGAAAAGAGATCCAGTCTTTCAGATCAAACCTTCCAGTGCTTCCCGCCTCAAATATGAAGATTCTCACCGGGTTTGTTGCTTACAGGCTTCTAGGAAATGACTATGAATTTATTACTGAGGTAAAAAAGGAGGATAATAAGATCACATTCTACGGCGGACCAACGCCCCTCCTTGATTTTTCTTCCCTGTCGGAAATCTCCGAATCCCTTAACCTTAGTGCACATGACATGAAAGAAAACGTTCTTACCTTAAGGACGAAGAACGAACGAATAGACAAACATAATACAAATCCCGCTTGGAATTACGCCGATTCAGCATACTCATACCAGCCCAGAATCTCCAATTTTTCACTCAACGAGAACTGCAAACCTAAAGATACTTCTCTCCATGATTTTAGCCTTCAGGACCTCCATGAAAGCGAAGACAATTTTATTCCAGTCCAGAGCCCTAGAAATAACATGAAAAATGGTTTAATTGATACAAAGTCTAAACACATTGGACAGAAAATTGCAGCAAAAAATGGATCCGCAATGCATGCTGAAAGATTGGAGGATATCTTGGAACACATGGAGACCGTCAGCTGCAACTATTCTGCAGAAGTACTATTCAAATATCTCAGTTATGCCAGGACTTTTAAGCCTGGATCCTGGGGAAACTCTTCTACAATTCTAGTGGATGAACTTATAAAATTCCTCGGTTATGATCCCATTATTTCAGTAGCAGACGGATCTGGTTTATCCAGATCTAATTTTCTCAACACATCCTTTCTTTCCGATCTCATAATGAAGATTCACCTCAATGATGGAGACACTTTTATCAGGCATCTCCCGGAACCCGGAAAAGGAACGCTTAAGAACAGGTTAAAGTCCCACCAGGGCGCAGTGATTCACGCCAAGACAGGTTCACTCACAGGGGTTGCTGCTCTTTCTGGTTACATTTTTTCTATGGATACATCATTCAGCATTATCATCAATAATTTTCTGGGCAGTGAGAAAATGACTTCTATTATTGATAATATGCTTGTTCAATTTCTCTCTGAGAACGAAGTATCCTGAGGTTTGAGGGAAAGATAGAATACTCGATCTGGAATAACCATCTCGTGCTCCAGCGTATAATGAGTAACTTTTCAAATAATAATGGAAGTCTCTGCCTGGATGGAATAGATACTTGCGCTCTCGCTAAAAAATATGGAACTCCGCTTATCGTAACTTCTGAAAAGAGAATCCGGGATAATGCAAGAAGACTCGTGAAAGGACTTTCGTCATTCTTCAGCGATTTTGATATAAAATATGCAATGAAAGCTAACCCAAATCCCAGAATTCTTTCCATCCTAAGATCTGAAGGGCTTGGAATTGACGCCTCTTCGGAATATGAGATAAGATTAGCCCTAGAAACTGGCTTCATGCCCAACCAAATATTGTTTACACCCAACTACGCGAGCACGAGGGAATTGCTATGGGCATCGGCTTCCGGCGTACCAATTAACTTTGACAGCCTCGGCCAGTTCCGCCAAATTGAAGATAAAGTTCCACAATCCGTCAGCTTCAGGATAAAGATAGACTACGGGAAAGGGGAATTCAAAGGTACAACCACATCAGGACATGATGCAAAATTTGGTATTATGGAGACAGAAGCAGTATCTGCTTACAAGGCTGCCAAAGAAGCCGGAGCAAAGAGATTTGGAATACATGTAATGGCCGGTTCAAACGTGCTTGATCCTGATCATACAGCTCATGTGGCTGCTTCAATCCTTGAAGTGGTAAAAAAAATAACTGACGCCACTGATATTGAGTTCAGCTTCGTCGACCTCGGAGGTGGCCTGGGCGTTCCATACCAGCCAGGTTTAAATGAACTGGACATAAGTATTACCTTCAGAAAGGTACATGATGCTTTTACACGGGTGTTTGACGGGACAACAATGCCAAGACTTTCTATAGAACCCGGCAGATATCTGGTGGCAGATTCATCAGTACTTCTTGGATCAGTAACAGATATAAAAATGCAGGACAAGGCATTTCTAGGATCTGATGTAAGTATGAATACTCTTATCAGGCCCGCACTTTACGGAGCGAGGCATCACATTGTTCTGGCCAATCGTTTGAACGATGATATTTCTGGTAAATATCAGGTTGTAGGCCAGATTTGCGAAAATACAGATAGGATTGGAACAGACATCGAACTACCCGAACCAAGGATCGATGACATACTCGCGGTATTTGACGCAGGTGCTTATGTCTCCAGCATGGCAAGCAACTACAATGGAAGGCCGATTCCCGCCGAAGTTCTTTTAGGTGATATGGGAGAAGAAGTTATTAGATCTCCATCGACATTTTCCGACTACATACGAAACTATCTCTTCAACAAACCAGTGAAAACAGGTCTAAAGGCAGGAAAAAGTCCCTGAGTTCTAATCTGAATTAGTTCATATCCTCACATGCAAGCAGGCTAAAGTTCAAGCACCATAATGCTGAATTCTCTTGTTATTCTGAAGCCATATCTCGAATAAAGATGGGATGCCTTTTCTGTTGTCCAAAGGAAATATGCATGCCGAATGCCATTGGTCTTCATTGAGTTTAGTGTATGGACCAGAAGCATCGTTCCAATACCCATTGATCTGTGTGCCTCGCTTACCTCAAAGCATCCAAATCTTTCTCCAGGCGCAAATTCGAGGGGACCTTCCCCCGCCGCATACATTGCGTAGCCCGCGAACTTGCCGTTTACCTTCGCTGTTGTAATCTGTTGCAAGTCACCTTCGTTGATGACGCCATTTGCCCGGTAAAAGCAGTCTGCGGGGAAATTCTTCTCAATAAATTCCAGGAATTCCTCACTTTCGTCGATATTGAGATTGCTTATCTCTACATTTTTATCATTTTTTTCTTCATACCAGTGCTCGCCTATTTCCGCCTCCATAGCAATTGCAACAGAATCTTCCTCGAAACCGGCTTCTCTGAGCGAATCGAATACTTCCGGGTATTTTTTCCGGTCTATTCCGGGAAAGAAATAGCCTGGCGAGAAATTCGAATAGTACACCTTATCAATGCCCTTCCTGATGCATTCCGTTTTCTGCTTTTCCAAAAGGTTCACTAGCTGATCTTTTTCTCCGGGAGCTGCGGAAAGAATCCAGGCCAGATTCTTTTCAAATGGTGCATAGAGGAACTTTGTTGCTCTGGAACCCATAAGGGAGTACGCTTTCCCATTAGTTATTGTGTCCACAGGCTTAATGAATGGGTTTTTGAAGAACTTACGATCTAAGGAACCAAGGTCGGTTGGATCATATTTGAAGTATGCATTCCACGAGTCAAGAATTTCTGCCTTAAGTGCGGTTTCCATAAGTGGATTGCGCAATTTAACTTGCAAATATAATCTTTTCATAAAAAGTGTCGAATCAAAATGCAACAAGGACTGGTCCCATTAAATTA
>JBMFWM010000008.1:0-22385 GCA_049965275.1 Thermoplasmata archaeon
TTTATCGCTTTGGCATTGTAATATACATAATTTTCATCTTGACCATAATAGTCTTGCAGCAAAGATCGAGTGAATACGCATGGTTGCTGGGTCTGGAGTCTGGAACTGCCATAGGTTTCTTCTATGCAGGATATAATTCGCTCACTTACCAGAAAGTCTCCCATAATAACAGGATCCTTTTCAACTCATGGAGAAGTTTTCTTTCGAATTTATCAGGCATTCTTGCACCACTTCTCTTAGGCTCAATAATAGTAGTATTCAAGCAGCATATTGGTTACTTTCTGGATTACCTTTTTCTCCTGACAGTGTTGATTTATGAGCTCTTTCAATCAAGAAAGATACTAGGGACTAATCACCTGAGCAGGCTCAAGCTTAGGCTCTCCTTTAGTATTCCCTTCAGGAATGCCAGATATCCTCCAATTGCACTTGCCGATTACTTCTGGAGCGTGTCAGGTGTTGTAAGATCGATTATACTGACTGTATTTATTTATGTTGTTTCTGGCTCAACGCTTATAGTGAGTGTATTCTGGGTTATAGTCGCAGTTTCACAGACATTTGGTTCATTCTATGCAAGAAAACATCTTCATGCTCGTCTGGTCTCATTGTCCGGATTCTCGAATCTGCTCAATCTCCTCGGGTCAATTGGTATAGTATTTTATTATAACGACATGTTCCTGATGCTCTTCGGCTTAATATATGGAGTTTCCAATTCAATATTGGGAGTAACTTACTCAACAGCCGCGATGGATGTTATAGATACTGATCCTGTGCCCAGTGAAAATCAATACCATTACATAATATTGAGAGAATATATACTTCTCTTTGCGCGGCTTTCTGGTATCTTTATCACTCTATCTGTCTTTAACAGTGTGAGGCTTCAATTAGCAATGCATTCTTTGATAATTGTATCTTCATTGTTTGCCATTATCGCATGGTTTGCCGTTTCAGCATTCTATAAACCAGATTTAATTGGAAATAACGAAATTGTATCGATGACTCGCGGATCATGACAGACGGTAAAGACAATATATTCAGTTAAATGCAATGATTGGAAGTTATTTTCCCATATGAGATCATTTCAGATCCGCACGCATACGCTAAGCTAATGGCAGCATATTGTATTTACAAGAACTCTTCAGGCAACTTGATAGGTTTCTATCAGGAATATAGTGAAGCAATTCATGGATGATAGAATGGGAGAGTGAACGCTAGTATTGCAATCACAATGATCAGGCCGAGCGTTATGAATGATGCGAGGTGTGTTATCTTCCGGATGCGTTTCACTTCGTCAAGTTTACCCTCATTTACCAGCCTGATTATCTTCTTACCATGGTACAGATTGTTTGCATACATCAGGGCAAGCATGATAACTACAACTATTCCCTTAGCGAGCAGAAGTTTTCCTCCCGCTGTGGTTGTAAGGTCTGAGAGGGCAGGGAGGTATTCATAGCCCAGATATAGACCGGTCAATATCAGAATAATAACAGAAATATCGGTTGCAGTACCAAAGATTCGCCCAATGTGTCCAAGGATCTTTGCCCTTTCTTGCTCATTATTGGATATCCTTAGAGTGGCAGGCCACACGACTATCCATATAAAAAAGGATCCGCCCATGAAGAAAACGGCAGCTAAAGCATGGATCCACAGGATTACCAGAAAGATCCAGTTCATAATAAGAGATCAGAGCTAAGGTCTAAATTGTTGTGGTCTCTTGGATCTTAAAATATAATGCTAAATGCTTTATCTAGAGAATGCAACTCTCGAATTCGACTTGGATCAAATGTTCCGTCTTTTATGTTTGCTAATTGTCTGACACTAAAATAACCGATTTTGATGTATTGGCTGGTGAGTCCTATGTACAGGATGCCGGCGTATATGTCATGAAATAGGAGCGTTAAAAGATATTTTATCGGTAGCAATCGTCGTCAGGATAGGTATAACCTAAACAAGATCAGAGTTTAGGATAAATATGCTTATGTTATCGTGTATGAAGCAATCTCACCGTTGGTTGAGGTTTCTACTATTACCACTTGAGAAATTGGGCTACCCGACACCAGTATATATGCCCCGAGAGCAAGACTGTTGGGATGTGACGAGGAAGCAATTATCTCCGTCTTGTATATAGTGGCATTATTGTAGTAGTGACCGGCTTCGCCCACGTTGAAACCCACTATATTATAAGTACCTGAGTTGCCAGAAAGCCTTAGTGAGATATCATCAATCGGGACAGTCGAGGTAAGACTCAGAAATGATATATTGTAAACTGCTGTAGAACCATTGCCGGATATCGAAACTGTAATTATACCGGACGGAGTCTTTGCGTTGTCAACATCATAAAGAGTCACAACTGTTACAATCAAAATAAGAATAACAAATGCCGATGTCCACTTTACGAATTTTTTATTCCTATTTACGTATGAGCTGATTCGCGAAGATATTGAATTCACTTTACTACTGGCTTTGCTTTTCATTTTTCCTGACCAATATCCTGACTTTTGTACCGTCTATGTCCCAGTCCTGCCCGTTTTCTGCAGATCCGATCTCAATACTGTCTGCAAGTGTTTCGGATGAGATTGCCTCGACAGATTTCCTTATGTCGCCCGACGTTGCAGAATCTGCACCTATTACAACGGATATCCTGTCATCATACTCAAGCGAAAGATCCTTCCTCATAACCTGTATTCTCCGTATTATTTCTCTCGTAAGGCCTTCCCTTGCAAGATCGGCATCTATAGAAGTATTCAGGAAAAGCTCGAAGCCGGTTCTTTCGTCCCTGTCATGCACGAAACCTGCTCTAGGCACTGTCTCAACCAATATGTGCTCTGGTGAGAGGGTGAATCCATCTATTTCAACGCTTCCTTTCTTGCGTAGTTCATTTATTATGTTCTCCGGATCAGATGAAATAAGAGCCGACTCGACCCTCTTCATGTTCCCTTTCAAAATAGGAGCGACTGTCGAATAATTTAGCTTTATGATGGAATTAACAGGAAGATCTCGCCCTTCTGCAAAGGCTATGTTTTTGCAGTTTATTTCGGGTTTTATTATTTCGAGGAGTGGCTCATCTATCCTCGACGAGCCGGAAAGAAGGAGTTCCGTTAAGGGTTGCCTTCCTTTTATGCCTGCCTTCTGGCGCATTCTTCGGACCGTCTCTATAATGGACAGTATGTCGGCGAATTTCTTCTCCAGTTCTGGCTGTATCAGGTCTTCAGATGCTGCAGGATAGTGTTCCAGGTGCACGCTCTCTTTTTGCGTGAGGGATCGATAGAGATATTCGGTGGTGAAGGGGGCAATCGGCGCCAGCATCAATGATATCTTTTCCAGCAGGGTGTACAGGATGGAATATGCACTTTCCTTCATTTCGGTCATCTCTTCTGACCAGAATTTCCTTCTTGAAAGCCTGAGGTAAGTGTTTGAAACCTGTTCTATGAGATCCATCAGGCTCCGGAATGCCTCATGCGGCAGATAATCTTCCATGCTCTTATTGCATTTAAGAATGGTTGAGTTGAGGCGCGAAAGTATCCACTGATCAAGTGGATCGCTGGAGATCTTCAGACCGGTGGATTTATACTTGTCCAGGTTTGCGTTTGAGGCAAAGAAACTATATACATTCAGGAGTGTGGAGAGAGTCTTTCTTGAAATTTCCGTGATGAGCCTTATATCGTAATTTCGAGTCTTCCATGGGACCCCGAACATAAAGAAAAGGCGAAGCGGATCTGGTCCGTTCTGTCGAAGAGCCTCTATTGCAAGGACAGAGTTACCCTCGCTTTTGCTCATCTTTCTGCCTTTCTCATCCAGGACAAATTCTATTGTGAGGACATTTTTGTATGCGTTTGAGTTGAAAAGCAGTGTCGAGATAACATGCAATGTGTAGTACCAGCCTCTTGTCTGGTCTATAGCCTCTGTGATGAAATCCACCGGAATGTGGGTTTGCCGGCTGTACCTGGGATATCCTATCGAAGCATATGTAGCGCTACCTGAGTCGAACCAGGTATCGATAACATAAGGTTCCCGGGTCGACTCCTCTCCGCACTGGGTGCATTTGAGCTTCAATCCATCCACGAATGGGCGATGCAGATCATCTAATTGCTGGCCGGAGCGCTGTGCCAGTTCTTTCAGGTCGCCGATTGCCTCGTAGTGACCGTTCTTGCATTTCCATACCGGTAAGGGTGTTCCCCAGTACCTGTTCCTGGACAGGGACCAGTCCTTCGCCTCTTCAAGAAAGTTGCCAAATCGTCCCTGCTTAAGGTGAGAAGGATACCAGGAGATTCTGGAATTGGTTTCGATTATTTTTTCCCTGTTTTCTGATACCTTTATGAACCAGGCATCAAGCGGGTAATAGATAAGCGGTGACTTGCACCTGTAGCAGAACGGGTAAGTGTGTTTTATCTTCTCAATCTTGAAAAGCACCCCTGTTTCCCTAAGATAATCTATAATCTTCGGGTTTGCATCCATCACGTTTAATCCATTCCAGGGCAGCAATGGATCGTTATATTTACCTTCAGAGCTAACCGGATTAAGTATCCTTGTCTTCATCCTCTTTCCTGTCTCGAAGTCATCGGCACCGAATGCCGGAGATGTATGTACTATACCTGTACCTTCCTCCACCGTTACATAAGAAGCGCCTACAACCTGCAGGTTGCCATCAAATGGCTTGAGGAACTTGAGCAACTGCTCGTACTTCTTCCCTACAAGATCGCTTCCCCTCATCGAGTCCCGGAGGTGCTTTCCGCCAGGGAACAGCTTGTCGGCCATGGCCGTCGCGATATAGTACCTGGAGCCCTTGTATTCAACTAGAGAATAGTCTATCTTCGGGTTGACAACAAGGAACTGATTGGAGGGAAGTGTCCATGGAGTGGTTGTCCATGCCAGCATGTATGTATCCTTCTCGCCGATCACCTTGAAGCGCACGTAGACTGAAACGTCCGTTACCTCCTCATATCCTTGGGAAACCTCATGTGAACTCAGTGAAGTTCCGCATCTCGGGCAGTAAGGTAGTATCTTGAAGTCCTTGAAGAGCAACTGCTTCTCGAACATTGTCTTCAGCGCCCACCATTCGCTTTCCATATAGTCCCTGTTCAGAGTGATATAGTCCTTATCGTGGTCAACCCAGAATCCGATTAGTGAATCAACTTCCTTGAATTCATCAATATACCTGAAAACACTTTCCCTGCAGTAAGCATTGAAGGCTTCGATGCCGAATGCCTCGATCTCCTTTTTTGAGTTGAAGCCGAAGTGCTTCTCCGCCTCTATCTCTACGGGTAGACCATGGCAATCCCAGCCGCCTGCCCGTCCAAATATTTCATGCCCGGTCATGTATTTGTAGCGAAGCACTATATCCTTGACTACGCGTGTCATCGCATGCCCCAAATGCGGCCGCCCGTTTGCAGTGGGTGGGCCTTCAAGGAACCTGAATGGCTTGTTTCCAAGGCTTGAATGGAGTGATTTTTCCTGAATAACGGACTCTTTCCAGTAAGACCTGACTTCGTCTGCTATCTCCTTGAAAGAGCGGTTTGTATCAATGGCTTTAAACATTTCTGAGTACCTTCTGGGGTAAAAGCTATCAAACTCATTAATTTAACACTTTATGATACTGAAAGGATCCAGGCGCAAAGATTAATTGCAAATTTAGGCATTGAATTTTTTATTTTGTTCCCCGATTCAACATAATCCAGCTAATTGGCTACGAACACTAAGGAGACTGACTTTTAACCAGACATCATTTTAAATAACCCTTGAGAATGACAATTCACGACTGAAAGCATGATAATAACTGGGGACGCAGTAGCGCAATACAGGCTTTCAAATTCAGCTTTCATGAGGAGAGGTATTCCCATGCTGCTTGTTCCGATCATACTGCTCTTAGCTGTCATCTTTTCAGGCGATTTTTATTATCTGGAATATTTCCATGTAATCACGGGCTCTGCCTGGACTGGCATGGATCTTGTTATGGGTTTATTTTTCGCTTTTGTGATGCGCGGTCTTTCAAATACGGAAAGGGTTGAGGTTTCCAAGCGGCTTATTCCAACTATGTTGTTCTTCATGCCATCTATCGCATCTGTTACCGTGACGGCAGGCATCTATACTGCAATGCATCTGCAGATTGCATTTTCATCGCCGTATTTCATTGCGACGGGCATAATTGTCCTCATACTCATAGCGCAGGGGTTTGCACTCTTCCTGCCGAATGAACTCAGGATATACCTTGAACTGCTTCGAGGAGGCAAAGATGTGGGCAAGATCGTAAGGCTGACAATGTTCAACCTAAAGCTTTCCCTCAGCCAGCTTGTGTTTCAAATAGCTGTCATCGTTCTTATGGCACATTTCACCACGGGTTATGCATTATGATCCCAGACAGGCTTAAATCGGTGTATAGGGCAGGGGCCATTGCGGCTGTTCTTCCTGTAATTGTTGTTCTTGCGGCGTACCTTTCCGGGAACTTTCTGTTTATCGATTATGTGCACGTTCTTCTGGGTGCGATCTGGACTGGTGTTGATGTCTTCTACGGCCTGATATTTTATTTTGTAATTTCCAGCCTTGATGCCAAAACAAGGGCAAGGGTAGCAGAAAGACTTATCCCGATGTCTCTTTTCTTCATACCTTCTGTTTCCATTCTCACGCCGCTAGCCGGTTATATCCTGGCGGTGAAGCAAAAAATATGGAACCCTTACGATCCGGTATTTTCTGCTGCTATCATTATAGGAAGCATACTTGTCGCGGTCGGCTTCCTGACAATCGTCCCGGCTTCCGCGCTTGTGCTGAAAGAGATGAGAAAAGCAAGCGAAAATTATGAAAGGAGCTCACGCATGCTGATGCTTGGATCCCATGGAGCTCTCCTGCAGCTGGTTCTCCAGATTGCAATGATTTCCGTGATGGCATATATCGTAGTCTATATGTGAAAGGCAAGGACAAGCTGAATTGCAGGCATGTCCGACAAAAGTCGGCTAATAAAATTTGTAATTATTTAAATAACAATATTTAATAAATACTATATGTTATGTTCATGTGGCAGGCAAGTTTTATAAAAATGTAGTCGAAGCCATCAAGGATGAAACTAACCGCATCAGGGGAATAATAAGGGAACAAAGATCATCCCAGAAAGACTCCGGCAGCATTAAGAAGAGGACTTAGGAAATGCTTCCTATTCTAGGTGCCGGGGCGAAGTGCTGATAACCTCCGCCCACGATTGGATTCCAGCTTCTTCCATCGAATATTATATTATCTCCCTTCCAGGTATCACCTATGTACGAAACATGAATCTTCTCAGATTCCATGGCAGACTTAAAGTCTGCATAATTAGTGTTCTCAATCGTGAAAAGTAGCTCATAATCACCGCCGAATGAAAGCGTCATATCGTTTAACGTCCCTCCGGATAACTGTATTGCTTTCTTCACATGATCATTCACTGGTATCTCGTCCTGAACCAGCCGGAAACCTACTCCAAAATCTCTCTTTGCCCTGTAGATCGATTCAAAAACGCCGTCAGAAAGGTCCGTCATGAACTTTCCACCATTCTCGCTTATTATTTTCGCTTCACGGACTCTCGGAACAATATTCATGAGAAGATCGATGCCAAGTTTCTTCCTATAACCCAGTTTGTAGAATGTGTAGCCTGCTGCAGCCTTTCCAAGGTCTCCGGTTACGCAAAGAACCTGATCCGGTCTTATGTCGCTCCTGCGCCGCATCAGCCTTTCGGTCTGCTCTCCGACAATGGTGCCTGAAAGAACCATGACGCTTGACTCCTTGGTGTCTCCTCCGAGATATTCGGCGTCAAAAACCTTCAATTCGTTATCTATGGATTCGATGAGTTTAAGGACAAACTCCGAGTCGGTCTTTCCCGGGAGATTGAATGAAGAGAGCATGCCAATAGGATTTCCCGCCATGGCCGCGATGTCGCTCAGGTTTATGGCGGCCAGGAACCTGCCTATCTGGTCCGCGTTTGCGCCAGCGGGTATATTAGTATCGTATGAAACTGAGTCGGTGGATGCAAGTAACCGCTTCTTGCCAAGAGGTATCTCAATGCAGTCGTTATCGCCACCATGGACATGACCTGTCCTGAACATTGATGCGACAAGCTCCCTCTCCCCTATGCTTGATATTTTCACGTTTACCTTATGACGCCCACATAAATCATTTTAGTGCTTCTGGCAATCGAAAATATTTCTCCTGCCCGCTAAAATCAGATTGTAATAGAATACCCCACTGATCTTCTTGAAAGTGTTTCAATATCCATGTCCGAGACAAGGTGTGCCTCGAGTTCAATTTCCTGTTCGTATGATCTGAGATCAGAAGATTTGTAATATGATTCCAGCTGGCTGAAGTCCTGGGAAAGCGATGCGCTCACTATCAGGTCTAGAAGCTCCCTGTCGGGTTTTGAATTATGGACGCCTCTCTCCTTATTGCCGCCGGTGGGGTACGATATTACCGTTCTTCCTGGTTTCCTTGTGTCAAGCAGGATGCGTGCCAGCGACCACAGTCTGGGCGGCCTGTAAAGATGCTTTTTCCAGAGATATTCAACGAAAGTATTCCTCTGTATATTCATGGGATTGACGCTGATGTCATCCGTTAAATCATCAATATCAGCGATAGAGTGGATCATATCACCTATAGCAGCCTTCTCCGTCATGAAAGGCGGCTTGAACAGCAGGTAAGTGCGCACGGTATAACCAAGCTTCCTTGCGGTCACGGCAGATGCCTTGTACTTTGCGAATGTCGATCCCTTGTTTATGGAATCCGCAATAATCCTGTCGTTCGAGCTTTCAAGGCCTATTGCTATCCTGATTGCGGGTCCATGTTTCCCCAGATCCCGGATGTTGTCTTCCCTTATGTATTCGGTCCTGCTTTCCACTAGGAGAGTGTTGATCTTTGGACCTATTGTGTGCATGAAATATTCTCTCACATCAAGGGGAATTTCCATTGGATCTAGGAAGCTTCCGGATGTAAAGATCTTCAGGACCTTAATGCCATTAAGGGACTGGGCAACATGGTCGATTTGCCTGTACAGGTTCTCCCTTGTGATTGAAAGATCTATGTCGTTGAAATATCCGCACATGGAGCATGATGAATAGTTGTACCATGAGCAGCCGCGAGTCCTGAATATTGCCACTACGGTATCCTCCTTTTTACCTTCTATCCTGTCGAGTTCCTTCCACACCGAAACGGGTAAGTCAGGGTTTCCGGATCTCAGGTCTGAAGGCATCAAATCCTTTATGAACGAAGCAAATGCACGGTTTGTTCTCATTTTTCCTACTCTGCGTCGCCAGATTACTGCAACATATTTTAAACACACTAAGATTAACCTCTCGAATGATCAGCTCAAGATTGTCAAGAATCGAGGAATCTGCGACGCTCAAGCTCACCAAGGTAGCCGAAGATCTGAAAGCAAAGGGAGCGAAGGTATATAATTTCGGGATTGGCGAGCCGGATTTCACAACCCCTGAAACGATTATAGACAGCGCATTTGAGTGGGCCAAGAGAGGCAAGACACACTACACGCCTTCAAATGGCATCAGGGAACTCAGGGAGGCGATAGCAGATAAGCTACTCAAGAAGAACCAGATTCACACAACAGCGGATAATGTGCTAGTAAGTCCCACAAAGTTTGCCATTTACCTTTCCCTTTATGTTATACTGGAGGAAGGCGATGGCGTCATTCTTCCCGACCCTTACTATTCTTCTTATAAAGATATCATAAAACTTGCGGGTGGAAAAGTCCTGGATGTACCACTGAACCCAGACTATTCCTTAAATTTCGAGCTTATGCAGAAAATGGTTTCACCCAGGACGAAAGCAATCATATTCAACAACCCATCCAACCCGACAGGTAGGGTCTACACACAGAAGGAGATCAAGGAACTTGTTGACTTTGCGATCAAAAACAATCTGACAATCATATCAGACGAAATATACGAGGATCTGATTTACGAGGGCTCGATGTACTCTCCCGGATCTATAGAGGAAGCAGCGGATCGTGTGATAACAATAAACGGTTTTTCAAAGAGCTATGCAATGACTGGTTGGAGGATTGGGTACCTCAACGCAGTTCCCGAGATCACTAAGGCTGCGGCAAAAGTGCTTGGGCAGACCATTACCTGTGTATCCTCAATATCACAATATGGCGCTTTGCAGGCTCTCAGGGACGAGAAGGATCCGGTTATATTCAGGGAGAAGTTCAGGAAGCGCAGGGATCTTGTAATGAAATTGTTCTCAGAGATCGATGGGTATTCTACTGTCAAGCCGCAAGGCGCTTTCTACGCGTTCCCGCAATATTCAGGCAAGATGAGTTCCGTCGAATACTCTTCAGGTCTCCTGAAAAAATACCAGGTCATAGTAACGCCTGGGACTGCGTTCGGTGAAATGGGTGAACTGCATTACAGGTTCTCATATGCGGCATCTGAGGATGAGATTAAGGAAGGTATCTCAAGGATAGCCAAATATGATCGCGAAATCTAGAGTTACAGGTAACAGGCAATGATGGAGATTCAGGTGGAGAAGGATGTCTTCATCTCAGATCTATTCTGCGCATACCTGAGGGATCTCAATGCGGTTGTGATATCCGATCTACATCTCGGATTCGAGGAGGAGATGAACCTGCACGGCCTCTTCCTCCCGAAGCTTCAGCGAAGTCATGTGGAAGGCTTACTCGACAGGATACTTGAAAGGTATGATCCTGAAACTGTCTTCATAAACGGCGACTTCAAGCATGAATTTTCAAGGAATCTTCCGCAGGAATGGGATGACATCCTCCATTTTATCGACAGGTACAGGGATAAGGTCAATCTCCATTTCATACGTGGAAACCATGACAACTACCTGCTGACTATACTCGCAAGATCCAAAATTGAACTGCACGACAAGTATGAGGATGATCGATACCTGATCTACCACGGGGACAGGGATCTCGGCATCAGCAAGATCACAATTCTGGGCCATGAGCATCCATCTATATCGCTGCGGGATGATGTTGGTGGAGTCTTCAAGATACACTCCTTCATTTACAATACGGAAAGCCATGTCCTTGTAACCCCAGCAATGAGCTTCTTCTCCTCAGGGAGTGACGTGGCGACATCCCTCGTTAACGACGAGCATTTCACTCCGTCACTGAAGCACGTCAATGCATCGAAGTTCAGAATATTCGGCATCACTGAGGAATTTGGGCTTGTGGATCTTGGGATGCTTGGAGAACTGAAGAGGACCGCCTAGACGATTTTTCCTGAGATCCCTTGAGCAGCTTGTAAAATTCCTGCAAAACCTCGATAGTCTCCTTGTTTCTATTTGTTTTGACCATTTTCTTTATTGCAAGGGTCTGGGGGGCAAGCACCTTGCCTACGAGCGAGTCGGCCATCTGGCCTATCACTTTCTCTATGTCCATGCCCTTCCTGATCATGTCCATCGCAACCTCTACCTCATTTTTCTCCAGGCTCTTCGAATGCTCAAAAACCGCTCTTATGAGATCGTCCGCCTCGAGCTGGGCAAGCTTTCTTATGAATTGGTCGAGCTCCTCGTTGAGGATTCCCTCGACCTTCGGGATGAGAGCCTTCTTCTTTGCTGAATTGGAACGCATAATTGGTTCAATGTCGGATAGGGAGATCAGCCTGCAGCCATTCATGCCCCGGGATGCGTTGGGAGGCATTCCAAGATCAATGAGGATCTTCCCCTTTTCCTTGGTTTCTCCATCAAAAATAGGCTTCTTTGAGCTTGTGGCAGCTATGATTATGTCGTTATCATGAATGATAACATCCGGATGAATACCATTGTGTGTCTCTATAGAATAAGAGCGCGCGATCCTGTCAAGGGAGTCCTCGCTCCTGGCATAAACCCTCAGGAACGCAGGTTTTGCCATCAAGGCATATTTGACCATGTCGGTTGCAAGCTTTCCACTACCGACTATTGCAATACTCTTTCCGCTGGCATTCAACTCAGTTGAGAGCATCTGACCTACATGTGCGGGAACTGATGTCTTTCCCTTGGATATTGGCACCTTTTCCCTGACAAGTTTCCCTACGCTTATGGCCTTCTGGAATATCAGGGAAAGTGTCTTTGAGCACCTGTCGTTTGCTAAAGCATCATCGAACGCTACCTTGACCTGGTGCAGTATCTCCTGCTCGCCAACGGATACCGATTCGATACCGGATGATACCCTGAAAAGGTGCATTAGGGCTTCATCACCGGAAAACGTATGATAAGGGGTGAGATCCTTGAACTCCGGGATGGGATCAGAAGAGTAGATTTCTACCCTGTGGCATGTGGAAAGCAAAACCCAGTCTGCAGCTTTACCACGCAGCCTGTGGTCAAAAAACGTTGCATCCTTGCTGCTTACCGTCTCAAGGAGGTGGGGTTCGTTGTTGACATCCCAACCAATCATGTGAAGATAATTCATGAACTTGCAAGCCTCACGTATCTTTCAGGTCATTTCAAATGAATATTTAACCCTCGCCCAGTTTCCCGGGCAAAACCCCGAGGTTGATTGCCTCTAATCTGCGTGCAATGGTATCTTGCAATAGGGAAATGTATAATCATGTATTTTATACACTTCGAAATAAATAGATAATGAATGGGGGACGATAAATGCATTTACGCCTGAATATAAAGCCTGTCGAACCCGAGGATGTGGGCCAGTCTGCCGCCGTCATGATTATAACAGATAGACAATCTATAGCGCTTATCCGGAGAAAGAAGAGAGATGATGATCCTTGGTCTGGTCAGGTAGCGTTCCCGGGAGGACTCAGGAAGCGGGGAGAATCGATCCAGCAAACAGCAGTAAGGGAGACCGCTGAAGAAGTCGGAGTTCATGTCACTCCAGCAGGATACATAGGCAGTTACAGGACTCACGTAAGGGATCTGCAGGTAGCAGCCTTTTTCAGCGTCGTTCCTGAAGAACCCATGTTCTCTGTCGGCGATGAAGTCGAAGAAGTGAACTGGGTCAGGATCGATACTCTGTCACCAACGACCACAGATGCAGGGTATCCTGCATATAAGTACGATCAAGGTGTTATCTGGGGGCTCACCTACAGGATACTGGGCGCATGCCTTGAAGAGTTTAATAAATAGCTTAATCATATGCGATCATGATTTCCAAGGAAGAGGGAGACATTATATTTGTAAAGCTGCAGAGAGATGACAGCGTTGTGCAGTCCTTAGAAAAACTATGCGAAATGCACTCCATAAAGAACGGACTCGTTGTCTGGGGCATTGGAATGTTCAGGACCGCAGATTTTGGTTATTTCAACGGCAAGGAGTACGAGCACAAGATCATTGAAATTCCAGGCGAAGTTGTATCGTTCCATGGAAGCATAGCGTCAAGTGATCCGAGGTTCCACCTGCATGCTTCCATAGCCCTGAAGGACCATGGAGTTGTGGGAGGTCACCTGTTCAATGCTGTCGTGTCTCCGCTTATGGAAATCCAGGTTACAAGACTGCGTGGCATCCATTTGACTAGGAAACTGAGTGAGAAGAGCGGCCTCAAGGAAATTGAGATTTTTTAGATCAACCGATCCATGATTTCATATATGTCTTCTCCTCGATGCCTGTTGCAGTCCTCGTGAGGAAGAGAGGATCGTATGCCTCTATCATGACTGCGACCTCGTCGGTGGATTTGGCGCCGATCGCAGCCTCAATCGCTCCGGGCTGCGGCCCGTGGATTATTCCTCTCACATGCAGTGTGATTGAACCTTCTTCTATCCCCTTTCGGCTCATGAAACTGCCTGATGAATAGAAAAGAAACTCGTCTGTATCTATATTATTGTGGTAGTAAGAGATTGGTATTGCTCGAGGATGGAAATCAAACAGTCTCGGAAGGAACGTCCCGACCATGAAACTTTTACCGGAGAATGTCTCGTGCACTGGCGGTGGCTGGTGAAGCTTTCCCACTATTGGTGCCATATCTGAGATATTGATTGCATAAGGAAACAGGTAGCCATCCCATCCTTCGAGGTCGTAGATTTCCCTGTCACGGTTCTCGATGAGGTAGGTATCGTCGTAATCGACCATTACCTCCAGCTTGTCAGGCAGGAAGGGTTTTGCATCTAGCCGTGGATGCCTGATATCGCGGGTGTAATATGGGGTTCCTTCCCTGAGCTGCCCATAGCTATTTCTGTACCGCACCGGGAGATCTATCCTGTCCCTGCTTTCCATGAAAAGCAGCTCCAGATCCTCGGTGCCATTCATTGTCCATGTTGTACCTTTCGGAATATAGAGATAATCCCCTGTTTCAAGCTGCATAGTCCCGAAGACGGAGGAAAAGGTTGCTTTACCCCTGTGCAGGAAGAAAAGCTGTTCGAAGAGCGCGTGCCTGAAATAGCTCTTCATCTTTACTGACGGCTTGACAAGCCCGATGCGGATCCTGTCGTTATAGAAAAGATATCTCCTGCCTGAAACCGGGTCACCTTCCCTAGCAAGCTGGGAGGTTTTGAGATGCCTGTGGATCATCTTTTTTTCGCCGGATGGATCGAACAACTTCTTCGTCTCCTCCCTGATATCCAGTACCCTGGTTGGCTCATTCCTGTGATACAGGAGAGAATAAAGACCTTCAAAACTTTCCTCCCCGAAGAGTTCTTCACTCAACAGTTTCTTCCTATCGTCATAAGTGTGCCTGTACCTTGGTACATTTCCCTGCTTTACGTAATAAACCATTTCATATCACCCTATTCGTCAACATTCCTATCCTGCTGCTTTCAATTGTTACCTCGTCACCGCGGTTAAGCCATGATATCCCCTGGCTGCGCATCTCCAGTATGCAACCGTTCCCGAATGTTCCCGTCATTATGACATCGCCGGCTCTTAATGTTACCTCGTCAGAAGCCCTCTCTATGATCTGCCCAAGGTCAAAATGGATATCTTTCATGTTGCTGGATCCATAGGTCTTGCCGTTCACTTTTCCAGAAAGATCAATATCGTACTTTCCCCTTGAGACCTTGAGGCTGGAAAGATCACCTGCAGTCAGCATGAGGGGGCCGAGCGACGTTGCAAAGTCTTTTCCCTTCGCCGGGCCTAGGCCTATCCTGGTCTCAGCGCGCTGAACATCCCTGGCGCTCCAGTCGTTTGCCATTGTAACGCCTGCAACATACTCCCCATAGGAATCGGCTGCTATGTTCTTTCCTTCTTTTCCGATAATGAATGCAAGCTCCATCTCATAATCCAGCTCTTTTGTGTAGCGGGGATAATGCATTTCCTGCTTGCTTCCGATTATACTGTTGTGGTTCGAGAAGTAGAATACGGGAAAGTTATACCATTCCGGAGGCACGCTCTCGCCCCTCGTCTTCCTGGCATTCCTGACATGCTCCTCAAATGCAAAAAAGTCCCTTAAAGACCTGATCTCTGGAACCGGTGGAAAGTACCTATCCACTGGCGTCTGGATTAAAGCGTTTTCTCCAGGATCGCTGAGATCAGCTTCACGATCCCGCAGGATTGTGTAAAAGTCATTCTGCAGTTCTGATTCCTTCAAACCAAGTATTCTGGATGCTGAGTAGAGGGATCCATTATGATAGACGATGCACAGCCTGCCCTCGCGCCCAGGGATAAAACCAACCAGCGGCAAACATTCGCCTCTTCAGAGATTACCTCTCTTTGCTTGCTCACGTTCGATCGACTCAAACAGGGACTTGAAATTTCCTTTTCCGAATGAAATTGCGCCCCTGCGCTGGATGATCTCATAAAACACTGTAGGCCTGTCGCCTATAGGCTTGCTGAATATCTGGAGCAGATAGCCATACTCATCCCTGTCCACCAGTATATCAAGCTCCCTGAGTTTATCCACATCCTCACGTATCTTGCCTACCCTCTCCTCGAGATCCTCATAATAGGCTGCAGGAGTTTTAAGGAATTCCACTCCTGATTTCTTGAGCTTGCTGACCGTATCTATGATGTTATCGGTCAGGAAAGCAATATGCTGTACTCCGGGCGACTTGTAATAGTCGAGGTATTCCTGAATCTGGGATTTCTTCAGTCCCCATGCGGGCTCATTGATTGGAAAAACTATCTTCCGGTTGTTGTATTCGACTACTTTTGACTGCAGCGCGGAATATTCGGTGCTGATATCCTTGTCATCAAAGCTCATGAGCTGCTTGAAGCCGAGCCCCTTTATGTAATAGTTGACCCAGTCATCCATCCTTTTCTCCTCGACATTTCCCACTATATGGTCGATGAGCTTTATGCCCTTAGATTTCGTGTCATCCTCAATCTCGACGAAGCCAGGTGGAAGGTCGCTCTCGTATTCCCCCAGATCGACGAGCGAGTGAACTGTTTCCCCAAACGTGGGTATCGAGCTCGTCAGTATGGTTCCATTATCAGACTTAATTTTCTGCACTTTCGCAGGTTTGATCACTTTCCTCTTTTCAATGCCCCTGACCGTCTCGTCCATGTCCGGCACAATAAAGGATATGTCCTTGACACCATCGCCATGAAGGTGAACATGCTTTCCGACAAAGTCGTCGGGTTCAAGAAAACTTGTGAATATGAATCTCGCACTGCCCTGCTCCAGGAGATATGACACCCTGTCGCGGACACCCGTTTCCGGTCCGGCGTAACCAAGCATCCTGAAACCAAGTGCTTTCTGGTGCATGAAGGCCCACTGTTTAGCTGAACCTACATAGAACTCAACTGTCCCGACTTTCTCAAGAATAGGTTTTTCGGACATAGTTTTAAATGACTTTAATTTAGATAACACTTTCCATCCCGAATGTTTATCTTTTTTGATTCTCCGGTTTGCATTGATGAATAGGTTAAAAAATAGCAAGCGATGTCCAATAATGGCAAAGGATCCGGATCCGATATACATGCAGATACTGTCAATCAGGTTCAAACACAGTGCTTATATGCTCTCCAGGGAGAACAGGGCTGACCTAGTTATGCAGATCAATTCCACGCTGTCTGCCTTCAGGAAGAATTCTGTTTCTCTTAAGATATACAGATCAATAAGATATGACGCCGACTACATGTTATGGTTCAGCACTCACTATCCTGACAACATAGCGGATCTTCTGTCGACGCTAAGGGAGAAAAGCAAGGGCTTTGTCTCCTATGTAACAGGGTTCCTTTCCATTTACAGCGAGTCACCCTACCTCAAGAAGGGCACCTCGCTGGAAGATACGCTCAACGAAAAGCCCGGGAAATATCTGATAGCCTATCCGATGTCTAAATCGAACGACTGGTACCAGATACCTTATGAGGAGAGAAAGAGCATCATGGCTGAACACATAGGCACTGCACTTTCCCATCCGGACAATAAGGGGATCAGATCATACACCACCTACAGTTTCGGAATATCAGATTCCGAATTTGTCGTCATCTATGAAGTAGAGGATCTTGCAGGGTGGTCGAGGGTCACTAACAAGCTACGCGAGGTAAAGGCAAGAAAATGGATTGCTTCGGAAACGCCCATTCTGGTTGGAACATACAGCGAGAGAGTGGAGCTAGCCAGCCCACCCTGAGGTGAACATGCCAATCTTTATCGTCAGATATTCTGAAATAGGCCTTAAAGGACCAAGGAAGAGGTCGGAGATGGAGCGCAGGCTCGTCAAGAACATAACTGCTGCGCTCTCTGATCCGCCTGATATGAGGATATGGAGAGAGAGGGGCAGGATATTCCTGGAGGTGCCGGATACCCTTAAGCAAGCTGTTTCTGGGGCTCTTGGAACAGTTTTCGGCATAAAGTCTTTCTCGGAATGCACCGTTGCATCTTTCGATACTGCTGCTGATCTTGTCAATGTGGCAAGAGACCATTTCGCCACATTTACGAAATCCAGTATATTCGCAGTACGTGCGACCAGAACCGGACATCATGATTTTACATCAATTGATATCGAACGCAGGCTGGGTGAAGCCCTCCTTCCCGGATCACTGGGCGTAGACCTGGAGAACCCAGATTTCACTGCAAGACTTGACATCAGGGAAAAGAAGGCGTATCTCTACGATTCAATATTCAAGGGAGCAGGCGGGTTTCCTCTTGGTACCCAGGGAAAGATGGTTTCACTTGTCTCAGGCGGCATAGACTCCCCTGTGGCAGCATGGATGATGATGAAGCGTGGATGCATCCAGGACATAGTTTTTTGCTCGCTTGCTCCGCCGATTGATACATTTGAGTTTCTGAACAGCATTCAGCCGCTGGTAAACAGGTGGTCTCACGGCGCTGATATCACTATACACATATTCAATGGAAGCCCCCTGATCGAAGCTATGGCGCATGATCATGGATTCATCCATCCAAATGTCGGTTTTAAGAAATTCCTTTATGAGCTTGCAGGCATCGTAAACACAAGGATAGGAGGTTGTGGGATCGTTACAGGAGAATCTGTGGGCCAGGTTTCATCCCAGACAGCTGAAAATCTTTCAGCCCTCTCCATGTCAGTAAGAATCCCCATCTATAGGCCACTGATAGGATTTGACAAGGAAGAAATTATTGATCTATCCAGGCATATAGGGACGTTCCCGGAAACGAGCCTCGGAGAATTCTGCTCTATTTTTTCAGAAAATCCTTCAATCTCCATCAAGCCGGCGGATCTCGAGCAGGATGAAGTTCCTGAAAACTTAATGCATGAAATAATTCAATCTGAAATAACTGTCAGGAAGGCAGATTTCGCAAACTTTCTGGAAAGCATAAGAAAGAGCCTGAGCCACAATGACCCATCAATAGACGGTGCACTAATCGTCGATCTGAGATCGGAGCAGAAGTACAGATCCTGGCATCCGGAAGGGTCAATCCATGTTCCGCTCGTCGAGGTTACGTCACTACCTGATAAATATGGAAAAAACAAGACTTACCTTTTCTACTGCAGCAAAGGCCTTATGAGCGCCTATGCAGCATCAAGGCTGAAGTCAATGGGCATAAATACAATGTACACGGATGAGGCAAAATTGAAGAAGATGATTTCAGAAAATAAACGTCAATAAAAATAAATGAATAAACTATAAAATTTTGAAAAATTATAAAAATATATGAAATTACTGTTTTATCTTTCTCATCCTGACTGCTACTGCTGAGAGTATTGCAATTATTGCAATTACAGCGCCAAGGACAACGAAATCCATGTTCTGCGAGAGGACTCCAAGCGGGCTGGTTGTTGCACTGCCGGAATATATCTCAACCGTGTGGTTCGAGAAGTGAGGCACATGCAGTATTATCAGCGATCCTCCGGAGACTTTCATAATTGCAAATGATGCATCAGTGGTGCTGGTTGCATTCAACACGCCGTTTACAGATGTCAGTGTGACTACCTTTCCATCGAATGACAGGTGTATTGAAGATCCGTTTGCTATGACTGTATTAGAGACGAATATGAGGACGTTCGTGCCCTCATGGTGCCCTGCAGCAGCTGAAACATTCAGTACAACTTTTCCGTTTGAAACAGATGTCACGACAGTCTTTACAGTAGCGTTGAATGTTATCGATACATTAACGCTGGCAGATGATGTACCGGATATCGATATTTCTGCAGCAATCCTGCCGTTGTCGATTGCCTTCTGGATCAGGGTGTCGACTGTGAAATTCTTGCCCTGCAATCCGGGAGGTGAGACGAATGAAGCCATTGCCAGACCTGTTGAATTTATGCTTATTGCACTGCCTGATACATTAACTGTTGCGTTATGTATGAGAAGGTATGCCCTGACTCCATTACCTTGGATAAGGATAGCATGTGATCCTGCCTCAACGTTGCCGTTAAGATCAAGTGCCTGGTTATCTGTTTCGCTTACATTAGAAGCCACATCTGCACTCATGCTCATGTCAGTCCCAAGTGTCGTTACTTTGGTCGCGTTCAAGCCTGGTGCCAGTGTTAAGTGAAGTGTGCCGTTGTCAAGTATGAAGTTGCTTTCTACAGGAGGGTTGTCATGTACAGCAAGTACCGTTGTGTTGTTCCCGTAAACAAAGAGGCTGCCCAGCAATATTGGTGTGCTCTTGGGCATAGACGGGAACTGTGACTGTGCAAACAATGTGCCATTTCCTGTCACATAGACGGCATTGAAGATTGTCTGGTCAATGCTGTTCTCCTTGAACGATGAAATGACTCCGGATGATGCGTTAAGGTTGAAGCTTACATATTTACCAGTGACGTTTCCTGTTGTACTGTTATATGTAAAGCTGTTTTCCCTAACATACTTGTAATGATTCACGCTGCTCACAAGTCCGCCGAAGGATATGATTCCTGTCAGCAGGTATCCTGAGGGGGAGTGGAATGATATTGTAGAATCGGTCTTCACCGATTGACCGTTTGAGAACACGTAGAATTCAGTTTCGTTGTATATGAATGAATAAACAGTGCTGTTGAAGCCTGCTCCAAATCCAACATTCATGCCCATGTTATCCAATGTGTCCTGCATCTGTGTGTTAAGATCCAGCTTTACCGGCGAAAGATTACCAGCAGGATTCATGGTATAATTCTGGTACGAACCCATATAGTTCGATAGCATCAGGAAGACGTTTTCCTGGCCGTTCTTCAGGATTGTTGCATTATCCAACTTAAAGGCATACTGTCCAAAAGTGTAACCAATTGACGTATAGCTTCCGTTAGATGCAACCACATGCGAAGCCAATAGCAGATTCCCATTTTCGCTTTGATATGAAAGGTTTGTCAGAGTGCTCGTAGTGGCATTAGCCGAGAACACGTAGTTTCCCGAGCTCATCGTAGATGCCCCTACAGTATCTCCGAAAACCGTCCCGCCAGCCGCGATGAGCAGGAGGGGAATTATAGCCATAGATAGTATGACTTTATAATTCATGCTCGGCTCATTCCAAAGTATATATATCGATGTATTGGTGCAAGATTGTACCAATAATCAGCCTTCAAAGTTTGTCTCACTAACAAAGTTTTTCCTGAATTCTGCGGCATATTTCTTAGCTTTCGTGACCGCTTCTTTTGGATCGGTGCATCTGATGAAGTGGCCATTCTGGTGACCCACGTTCTCATAGACGACATCGCCAAGTGCAAGAACGGTCCTGCCTGATGATAGCGCAAAATAGAGTTCACTCATCGTCCCGCTGGCTCCATCTATTGCTATCACCACCTCCCCACCTCGGATCACAAGAAAATTCCGGGCGAATCCAATTCCGGTGGGGATCTTGATAGTGAGAAAATCGTTTCCCTGCTTCACTGTCTCACCTGGAAGCAAGCCAACCGATATGCCGCCTTCTTCACCCGCTCCCTTCGCGACGGCTTCCATTACTCCTGTTAGGCCCCCGCATACCACAATTGCTTTTTCCCTTGCAAGCAGTTTTCCTGTTACATATGCCATTTCATAATGCTTCTGGTCGGGATGGCTCCCGCCGATAACCGAAACGTTGAACACTTCTCCCTCATGTCAGCAGGCAATATAGATGCTTTCCGCTTTTTTGTCGCTAATTTGACCGATTAAAGAATTATTAACCGATAATGCTTACACCAGAAGCAACAACCATGATTCAGAGCAAGATCGACCAGGTAAAGCCATCCGAGGTCCAGATGATGATAGATGAGAGCCCCGACTCGATAGCCATTATTGATGTCAGGGAGCCATGGGAGTATGCAAGCGATACCGGTCATGTAATAGGCTCACGGCTTATACCAATGAACGAAATCCCGGAGAACCTTGAAGAACTGAAAGAACTTTCTGCAAGCAGGAAACTTGGCATTATATGCAACAGCGGTCAGAGAAGCTATTATACTGCAGCTTTCCTAAAGCAAAATGGAATCACCAACGTCTTCAATATCTATGGTGGCATCATACAGTGGATTCTTTCGGGTCTTGAGGTTGAGTATGGATCAGGAACGGATGGAAAGTAAATTTATAAACAATTTTAGCCAGATAGCAACAAACGACCGAAGAAAGACTGCCCTAAATTATCTTTCACGCGCTATTCATGATCTCGATCCGGAGGTTGCCATACTTCACTACAGGAGCCAGATTCTGTCATTTCTTGATGGTGACCGAAGGGCGACAGTTCTTGGCTTTGGTAAAGCCGCAGTCAAGATGTACAGGGGCCTTCTTGGTATTATTGGGGACAGGATATCATCAGGCGCAATAATCATACCTGAAGATGACGATTCCGCGACCGGTCTGGATAATAATATTGAGATTCTCCGCGGCACTCACCCATATGCCACTGCATTGAGCGAGGCTTCGTCGAGGCGCTTGGTTGATATAGCCGAACACTCCCCAGATGAGCACCTGATATTCCTCGTATCCGGAGGGGGATCCGCAATATTTGAGATACCCGCAGAACCTTTCGATATAGGGCAGATCAGTGCAGTGGGCAAGTGCATGATGAACAACGGCGCGGACATAAATGAGCTGAATTGCGTCAGGTTTGCAATGTCGGCCGTCAAAGGGGGAAAACTTGCTGCTCGGTTTAAAGATCGCAAGATTCTAGCCCTTTACATATCTGATGTGCCATATGATGATCTTTCTTACATAGCGTCTGG
>JBMFWM010000008.1:22485-39857 GCA_049965275.1 Thermoplasmata archaeon
GGAAAGGGCGGCAGGAGCCAGGCGGCAGCTTTGCATTTTCTCCTGAACATGAAAGATGATGAGGATTTTCTGTTCCTAGCAGCAGGAACAGACGGGATTGACGGCCAGAGCCCTGCAATGGGGGCGATAGTGGACAGCGAGGCAAAATCGCATTTCTCTGCTGAAAGGATAAGGGAGTATCTGGAAAATGATGACAGTTACACTCTCCTTTCAACGATTGGATCGGCAATCTTGACCGGCAGGACCGGAAACAACGTATCCGACATATTTTTTGGCTACTATTCTCGAAAGAGGAAGAAACAGGGAGGTTTGAAGTGAAAATAGTTCTGTTCAGGGATGGAATGGGCATTCTTGACGATGCCTCCATGGTTCTTACGCTCAAAGGTGAAAGCTACAGGTTGAGCGCAAATGCATCAGTAAGCTATGGGGATACAATAAAGATCAACGGAAAAGAGGGAATAGTTACGGATTTCAACCCATCCCTGTATTCGCCTGCAGTAAGCAAGACCACGCAGACAATAAAACCGGCCGACTATTCCTACATGATTGCCATGTCAGGCATAAGACCTGGAAGCACTGTCCTTGAATCAGGTGTCGGCAGCGGACAGCTAAGCATTGCCATCCTCTGGATCATCGGCAGGGAAGGCAGGCTTGTGAGCGTGGATACGAGCGGGAAGAACATTGACTCTAGCAGGAACAATATAGAGAAGTTTCTCGGCACTGACAACTGGTTTCCAGTTGTGGGTGACATAAGATCTTATTCTACAAATGAAGCTTTTGACTCTGTTTTCCTGGATATACCCGATCCGTGGAACTGCGCCCAGTCGCTGAAAGGATTCATGAAGCCTAGATCCTCCATGGTGACATATTCGCCGAACTTCAACCAGACCGAGAAGACCGTGGTGGCAATGGAGAGCAACGGTTTCTATCACGTTGAGACATGCGAGATCCTGAAGCGCGATCTCCTTGTCAGGGAAGGGCGGACGAGGCCGTCCAGCGAGATGCTTTCACACACTGCATTCCTCAGTATTTTCTATAAAAGATCCGGTTTTTCATTTACAGCCGGGAAAGTTTAGACACCACCGGGAGTCGAGCCGCTTCCAGATCGTCTCCTAGCCGGCGGAATAAACACAAGAAACATGAATGCGAGTGAGACGATTCCTATTACATTCCAGGCGGCAAAAAATCCTACGGAACCGCTTATGATGCTGAAAATTGAGGGCCAGATAGAGCCCGGTATCTCCTGGGCTGCGTTTACCACTGATAGAGAGGTGGTTGTCTGCGCCCTCTCCTTCATTGATCTTGTTATTATTATATAGATGGCAGAGAATCCCTGCACTGTGACCGCTCCCAGAACGCTGACTATTGCATATATGGCATAGATGTTGGTGAAGAACGCAAGCGCGATCATCAGGATTGATGTAAGCGCGGTTGTGAGGATGAAGAAGACCTTCACGTTCCTGAATTTTCCTATCATGAGGCCACCGATAATACCGCCCACGAAACCAAAAACCAGGAAGAGTGTGCCGGATATTGAAGCCAGGCCACTTGATATGCCAAGCGCTCTCTCCATGTAGTATACAACAATCTGTGCAGCCACGTTCTCTGAGATTACGCTCGCGGTTCCGGCAATGGCATAAATCCACAATCCCCGGTTCAGAAGAACGTTGATCAGGTTTCTTGTTGACGTAAGCTGTATCTTTTCCTCATTCACTTCCCTGAGGGCGATAAAATAAACTATGGCTGCTGCAATCGTTATTAGTCCTGCCACGAGAAAGCCTGTCCTGAAGCTGGAGAACCTGTCGATTGCCTCCCATCCTGCAATACCGATGCCGGCACCAAGATTGAATGAGCCGTTGAAGAAATTTACGTGAAAGTTGTATGTGCTGTCGGAGGTTGCCGATCTCAGGGTGCCTATAGCCGGCGAAAAGAACATCGCAGAGAAAATTCCTGCAAAAAAACGTGAACCGGCAAGGACGGAATATGTCGGCGATGCCGCCGATACCAGCGATGCAATTCCCAGGCCCAGTATTCCAATGGTCGCTGTGTTCCGGTTTCCAATCTTCGTTGATATGTACCCTGCAGGAATCTGGAATATTCCGACGCCGATGTAGAAGACTGTCAGGAGGAGCCCCAGCTGAACCTGCGTCAGCGAAAACGCTTTCTGGATGTAGATGAGCCCGGGGGAGATGTCGTACCAGTTCATTGCGTAAATGGCACGGGTGGTATGGATCACCGAGGGCTTTACATTCATCTGGAGCGTGATTTAAAACACGATAAAAAGACTATCTCGTCCTATTCCATCATATAAACGTCGGGAAACCGGCGATGCTTGATTCGTGCCTCCAGCGATACGACGTTCTGGCAAACCATACAGGACCCAATCGGAGATTACTTTTGCTTCCTGATCTCAGATATCCTGATCAACGGTACCAGCGAGATATTATTCTGTGCAAGGGCTTCACCTGCCCCTTCCTCCCTGTCGACAACGCATATTACCCTTGCTGTCTTAAGACCGGCATCAGCAAGCATTTTTGCCGCTCTAAGCACCGAACCCCCGGTGGTAACAACATCCTCAATGATATCTACTGTTCTTCCTGGCGGTGTCTTTCCTATGAGGAGGGATTTAGTTCCATGCTCCCTTTCTTTTCTTATGATAATGTATGGCTTGTGCACCAGCATGGATACCGCAACAAGGAGTGGTACGGCGCCAAGCTCAACTCCTGCCACGATATCAGATTGGACTTTCTCAGCAAGAAGCTCTGCAGTTTCCCTCAGGAGATCCGGTAATGTCATGCATTCCTTTATGTCTACATAGAAATTTGACTGTTTTCCAGATGTCAGCGTAAATGTTCCATACTTTATTGCTCCATTTTCAACAAGTTCGTCCCGAAGCATAATCATTGATAGAATATTCAGCTTTAATCCTTGCCTAGATGTGTCCGACAATTTTCGTGAGCGTTAGAGCTAGAATAATGAGCACTAATTTCCTACTAATAAAAGTAAAGTATATATATTGCCCTAGTAATAGTGTCAGACGTATGGACGACACAATAAATGTAGAATTGAGTGAACCGGTCAAGAATTACGATCTTGCCGGGTTTGAGGACGATGATGGTTACGAAGCGCCGGAAGATGAGCAGATAAGGCGTGCTGCCCACCTGAAGAAGGTCAGGATAAGGATAGTCGGCTGTGGCGGCGGCGGATCCAACACAGTCACGAGGCTTGTGCAGTCAGGACTGAAGGGAGCAGATCTTCTTGCCATAAATACGGATGCAAATCACCTCAGGATAACAAAGTCCCAGGCCAAGCTCCTCATAGGAAAGGTCAGGACAAAAGGAAAGGGATCTGGCGGCCTGCCGCAGATTGGCGAGGAGGCAGCTGTTGAAAGCGTTGCAGATCTAAGGAACCTGCTCAAGGGGAGCGATATAGTATTCGTAACATGCGGTCTTGGCGGAGGAACCGGCACCGGCTCGGCGCCTGTAGTTGCAAAGCTCGCAAAGGAGGCAAATGCCATGGTTATCTCGATTGTGACACTTCCATTCAACGGTGAGGGAAAAGTAAGGATGGCTAATGCAATGGTAGGGCTTAGCAAGCTCCTGCCGCACTCTGACACGCTCATAACGATACCGAACGACAAGCTGATAGCAGAGACACCAAACAGGTTCCTTGAAGGATCCTTCAACTATGCAGATTCTGTGCTTACGGAAACGATGAAGGGATTGACCGAAATGATAAGGAAAACCGGCCTGATAAACATCGATTACGCCGATATCAAGACAACCATGAAGTCCGGCGGCGTCGCAATAGTGGGCATTGGAGACTCGGTAAAGGATGGCGATAAAGTCGAAAGCGCCGTCTCAAATGCATTACGGTTCCCGCTCATTGAAGCTGACATAAGCCAGGTGAGGGGATGCGTTATGCGTGTTATCGGCGGGTCTGACATGACGTTGAAGGAAGTACAGGCTGCGATGAAGGAAGTGCAGAAGAGGATCAATACTGACGCTACAATATTCTGGGGAACAAGCATTGACAGGACCATGAACGGAAAGATGAGGATACTTGTGCTGCTTACAGGTGTCAAGTCACCGTACACAATCGCTGACAGATCAGATCTGATATCCCTTGGGAAGCGCCTGGGAATGGCCGAGGAAGATATTGGAATAGAAGCTATTTCCTGAACAAACACATTATTAACACTTTTATTTTTCCCATGAACAGATGAGTGGGAGCAGGATAATTTTAGCTCTGGACGTTCCAGAAAGAAAAAAAGCGCTTGAAATTGCACAGGTCGTTTCCCCCTATATTTCTTTTATCAAGATTAACTGGCCCCTGATTCTTGGGGCCGGCGCCGATATCATAAGGGATCTCGGAAGGATCAGGCCAGTGATCTGCGACCTCAAGCTGGCAGATATTCCAAACACTTTGAGGCTTATTGCGGATGAGATATCGAAGAAGTCACCGTTCGGTGTCATCGCCCATGCATTCGTCGGCTCGGACTGCCTCAAGGAGCTTGTTGCCCATTCTTCCAAAATGAAGGTGTTTGCCGTTGTGGCGATGTCGCATCCCGGGTCCAGCGATATCATGGACTCGCAGATGGACAGGCTGATCGACATCGCAAGGCTCTCTGGAGTGTATGGGGTGGTTGCACCTGCGAACAAGCCTGGCCTGCTTTCCCGTGTGAGGAAAATGATGCCGGATGTGGTCATAATATCGCCAGGTACAGGGGCACAGGGCGGCGATCCTCTTCAGGGCATCAGGGCAGGAGCAGATTTCATTATAGCCGGCCGATCGTTGTACGGTGCCGCGGACCCCGGAGAGGCGGCACGACAGCTTCTCTCGGTTACAAGTTCCATTTAGCGATGAAGTGCAGTTCCAGGAAGTCCTTTAGGTCGCCCAAGATGCGGATGTCCCGGGAGTAGCGTGGAAATAGTGCGAAAGATATTTATTCAGTTCTTCAATTGAGGGTGGCTTTTAAACGAAGTGTGATCATGACCGAGCTTTTAGATGAGTTTGAAGAGAAGCGCGAGGCTCTGCGAAACATTGTGGAAGAACACCTGAAGAACAGGGATAAGTTATCAGAGGAGTCTCAGAAGTATGCTTCCGAAAGGGATGTGCTTAATTCCAAGGTCAGGGAACTTCGTGACAGGGCAAAAGAGAAGATAGCCGAAAAGAGCCAGCTCATTGAGCAGGTCCAGAAACTCAGGGCGGAAAAGGAAGAGTTTTTTGCAAGGTACCAGGACCTGAGAAAGGAATACAGGAAACTCAGGGGAGAAGTGCCGGTCAAGGATATTGATATTAGGGATATCAAGGCCCGTGAGAGAGAACTGCAGAGACTTGAAACAAAACAGCAGACAACCCAGTTGACCAAGACTGAAGAGCAGAAAGTGGTATCGGACATCAGGAAACTGACAAACGAGATCAAGAAGATGAAGAAGTCCTTTGAAGAAACTATCGGCCAGAATGACAGCATAAAGGTCATCACCGAGAAGATGAAGAAGGAAAAAGACGAGGGCGAGGCCATGAAGAAGCAGGTAGAAGAGGTCTCGCAGAAGATTTCAGCCCTCAGCGAGGAGATAAACACACTGCTTCAGGAACTTGATGAGACGAGGCGGAAAGCCGACGAGATGCATGAATCGTTCATCAAATACAACCAGGAAGCCGAGAAGGAGCATATTGAGTTTATCAAGGCAAAGAACGATCTAAGGGATATGGAGAAGGCCATATTCTCTATCAGAACGAAGAACAGGACAACCAAGAAGAAGGAAAAGGAAACGGAACTGCAGAAGATGGCGGAGGAGCTATTCGAGAAATTCAAGAACGGTGAGCAGCTCACTACAGAGGATCTTCTGATATTGCAGAAAGCCGGTCTCCTCTAAGCATTTCTACATTTCAATATCCGCTGTCTCCGAATGCAGCGCAACGTTGAATATTTTAGATCCCTTGTGTATAGTGAGCCTCTGCGAAAGAACGCTGTCCTCTATTTCACAATCCTCTGAGATCGTGTCGTTGTTCATTATGACAGATCTCTCTATCCTTGATCCATCCTCTATTCTTGTAGCATCCATGATGACGGAGTCGACAATGCTCACATTGTCGCCTATCTTGACGTCGTTGTATATCGCCGATCCGGATATCGAGGATCCCGTGCCTATGGATACGGATTCGCCTATATAAGAGGGGCCGTTTATCCTCACCCCTTTCCCGGTTTTCGGGTTTTCCCTGCATATCAGCTTACCCGTCGAGTTTTGTACTGTGTTGAGGGATCCATAATGCTCAGTCATCATCTTGTTTGCCTCGATCAGGTCCCGGGGGCGTCCGGTATCAAGCCATGATCCATTTCCGACCACGGCGTTTATCTTCTCTCCCTTCCTTATCAGGGCCGGAAAGAGCTGTTTTGCAAAGTCGTATGGCTCTCCCGAAGGGATCTCGGCCAGTATTTCTGGCTCAATTATGTAAAGCCCCGTGTTTATGAGGTTGCTGAATGCCTTTCCTGGCTGCGGCTTCTCCAGGAATCTTACAATTGCGCCATTCTTGACTTCGGCAATACCGAATTGAGAGGGGTCATCGACCTTTGTCAGGACTATGGTTATCTTTGCACGAGACTTCCTGTGTGACTCCAGGATCCCGCCTATATCAAAGTCCTGTAGAATGTCGCCACTTCCAACGATGAAGGTACCGTCAATGAAGTTCTCCGTCAGCTTGACTCCACCGGCGGTTCCGGCAGGTTCCCTTTCAACCGAGAAAAGAACATTCTGGTCAGGGTGTTTTGATTCCAGCACTCCGCTTATCAGCGACTGGAACTTGTATCCTGTAGTTATGATCAGATCCTTCACGCCCGAACGGTAGAATGAATCCATAAGGTAGTTTATGCATGGCCTCCCGGCGATTGGTATTAGCGGTTTCGGGATTGAATATGTAATCGGCCTGAGCCTTGTGCCCATTCCTCCTGCCATTATTATTCCTTTGAGCGTCATGGTGCCTCGCTTATCCGGGCATCGGATGAGTGCGTTGTCTCAATTGTGCTGGACATATGCAATTGAATTGTTTTGGCTCTAATTAAAGTTCTTGCCTTTTATCCTGCCATTCTCTTTCCGGTTTCAGGTTTCCATTGATTCCTTTATAACGTTTCACCCGGCCCCGCTGATCAAGTAGGCACGGTGCACAATATTTAATATCAGCCTGTTGTGGAAGCAGTATCCAGAGCCATTTACTCATTTTTAAAATGAAGAAAAAATGATTTTTTCCGTGTATCGTTTAAGCACCTGTGCACGGAAATATAAGGTATTCCAGGATGGAGAAGTTCGATCCGGCTGAGATACATGAATTTATGAAATGGGCTTCCGGCAGATATGCAAGAGCCCACCTCCTGATCTCTGACGGGATAATATTCAACGTCCGGTCACTCTCGGGCTTCGATCTTGAAATAGCCATACAGAGGGTGTTGAACCCTCACCAGTTCCAGAATATCCTGATATCCAGGGACAGTGATCCATATTTCATAGCTGTGATGTCGGATATTGCATCGTCGTGGTCCCTGGAAATAACCGAGAGCATCTATGAGGTCATGAGAATGAAGGCTTACAGCCTGGGCTGCTACATATTTTTCTTTGTTTTCGGGAAACCATGGATCTATGAGTACATGTTCACCGGATACCCTCGCACCCCTGTATCAGATTTTGAGGTATAAAAATGGGAAGAACAACGCCAACAGCCAGGCAGTCCATTGAGAGGATTGCAGAATCAATAGAGAAGATGTGCAGCCTGATGAATTCCACGGATGCGAGGATCGCTCGTGACCTTGTTGCAAAGGGCAGGAAGCGTTCCGCTGAGATCTCATTTTCAGCCATTGACCCAGAAACAGGATTCATTCTTGCCCTGCTGCTTGAGATTGAGAAGGAGATACTCTCAATCAGGGAAAGGACATGATCCGATGGAACCTGTACTGATCAATGGCACTGGAACCGACAACGTTACGCTGTGGTATTATTCCAACGGCAGGATCAGGAAAAAGATACACAGGAACCCGTCATGGATATTCGTTGAAGGTGACGACTATGATCTGGATCGCCTCGAACGGGATCTCGAAGAGACGAGGTTCCACTTTGACAGGAGTACAGGTAAAACAATATTCGGGGAAATAGAAGGCCTCAGGATCTACTCCCGGCCTTCCGCTATAGGGTTCATCCGCCAGGCTGTGGAGTCTGTCGGCCTGAACAGGAAGTTCAGGATATATAATGCCGATCTCAACCCGGTCCTGAGGTACGTATCGCAGCGTGGCCTCCAGTTTTTCAGGCTTGATCAGTATACGGACAGGGACGTGGAGATACCATCGGCGAAGATAATCCCGAAAGTCGTAGCCGGCAGATCCGTATCTGTCTTGCTGGATGACGTACCATATCCAAGGCTTGATAGATCCTTCTACGTGAATGCTGCCCAGGCAATAAGAGAGAGCACGATAATTGTTTATGACAACACAATGAATTCGTTCACCGGCATAGTGGAAAAGATCATAGATCTCGGATACGATCTTTCCTTTCATGTGAACCCTGGAAGCACGTTCCAGTCATATGGAAGAATACACCACAAGAACACTTCCCTCCAGATCTACGGCAAAATCTCCATAAATGCAGATTCATTCATATACTCCGAGGCGGGGCTTGACGGACTTTTCCAGGTATCCAGGATATCTTCACTGCCGCTGGAAACTGCGTCTTCGGTCACTCCTGGAACTGCGGTATCAGCGCTCGAGATGTCAAGGGCTGTGAGGTCCGGATATCTGGTGACAGCATACAAGGACGACCACGAAGGCGAAAAGAGCCCGGAAGAACTTATCTCCACGGATAGAGGAGGCCTGGTCCTGGACCCTGAGCCTGGTTTATATGACGATGTGTATGAAATAGACTTTTCATCCATGTATCCAAGCATCATTGTCAGGTACAATCTTTCGCCGGAGACAGTCATGCGATCCGGAACGATAGCGGTACCTGAAACACCATACTTCATCTCCACCGAGAAAAGGGGATTTCTCTCGGCAGCACTTGAGGATCTTCTCGAGATAAGGCTCAGGTACAAGGCAATCAAGGCCATGGATCCGCTCTATGCTAACCGGGATATAGCACTTAAATGGCTTCTGCTGACATCGTTCGGATACACGGGATACAAGAACGCAAAGTTCGGTAAGATAGAGGTGCATGAGGCAATAACGGCACTTGGCAGGTGGATCCTCTCAACAGCCATCAGGCTTGCGAGGGAGATGGGCTTTACCGTCATACATGGAATCGTCGATTCGTTATGGATAAAAGGTAATGGCGACATCTCAACGCTTATAGAGAGGATAAAGCAGGTTACGAGAATAGACATAGTTGTGGATGGGCATTACAGGTGGATCGCATTTCTTCCTTCAAGGAAGGGTATCGGATCTCCCAATAGTTATATAGGGCTCAGGGTGGACGGTAGCTACAAGCTGCGTGGAATAAGCGCGAGGAGATCAGATGTGCCCACCTTTGTGAAAAAGATGCAGGTGGAGTGCCTTGAGATCCTCAAGGATTGCATGTCGTCAAAGGATATCGTGGCATGTTCCGGGGATCTTTATGCAATTAGGTCGAGATACATGGCTGAAATACGATCGTATCCAAGGGAAGACCTCCTTGTGAAGTACAGGATAACAAGGCACCCCGAGGAGTATGTTTCAGGCACAATGCAGAAGGAGATCGCCATGTCGCTGCACAGGAGGGGAATGGAAGTTAACCCGGGCGAGAGCATTGAAGTCGTAGTCACAGGAGCCGAGCTCCATGCAGCCGACATAGACGGGGAAGGGCTGGCAGATCGCAGGTTCTACGGGAAGCTCATTGAAAGGGCGTTTGAGTGCTTTGAATATATGCTGTCGGAATCGGCTAAAATATCAAAGAAAGATGAAGGACTGCAATTGTTCTAGTGCGTGGGTTCAAGGATAAATATCTTGATATAGAAAAGGCATGATGCTTAAGGAAGCCGGGCAAGAATGCTTTCAATCTTTACAGAAAGTGCATCTAGCGGAACATCATTGATCATCAGAACCTTCTCGACGCCTTTCCTGTCCCCTCTTCCCTCAAGCCTGCTTTCTAGAAGCCCGTATGTCTCAAGCCTGCTGGCCACCCTGTAGAATTTCTGCCTGTCCATCGGCTGCATGCCGTAGCTCTCGGCCACAACAGCATATCTCGCCATGACATTCGACAGGGTCGCATAAAGGCCGTCCTTGAGGCAGAACGCTGTCGAGAGAAGAAGGATGAGATCCTCCTGCTCCAGTCCATTGAGCTTGCTTTCCGTAAAGTATGGGTTTATCATTGCCCTTGCAGCGCGTATGTCGTCGGTCGATATCGACTCCGACTGGTCATGCTTCGCTATATATGCGGCTTTCTGGAGCAGCTCTATGGCGACTCTTGCACTTCCAAGCTGGGCAGCGATGTCCGCTATCATTGTGATAATCTGATCATCATAAGTAACTGGGTAAAGACCGCTTCTCGCCCTGTCCTCAATTATCATGTAAAGTTCGTCCTTTGTGTACCTGCTGAACTTTATGGGAACATACGAGGAGACCGATCTTGTCCTCTTTTTCCTGAAAATGATATATGGATCGTCCAGCGATATCAGGATAGACGACAGTCGGAGCGAATAGATCTCGGAAGCCCTCATTATGCTGTAAAGCCCTGCCTGATCCTCCCTCATCAGGTTTGTGGACTCGTCTATTACCAACAGGATCCCTTTCCCGCGCCTTTCCTGTATCTTCGAGATTGAGCGCAGCAGGTCGGATATCGTATAGGTGGAGAACTGATCCAGCCTTGTGAATGTTGATACGACCTCTCTAAGAAGAGCGGTAAGCGAAGGAAACGAGAGCGCATTCATGTAGACGCAATCTAGATCTGCCGTGGTCCGCGATATGTGCTTTGCGGTGGTTGTCTTTCCTGTCCCGGGTTCGCCATAAAGGATAACGGTTCCTGAAATGCCTCCCTGTAAGGGTTCTATAAGCGCAGTTCTGATCTTTGAGATCTCGTTTTCCCTGAAAAGAAGCTTGTCAGGAACATATGACAGGTTGAGATATTTCTCGTCCTTTATGATTGGCATTTGATGGTTTAGGCCTTATATGCTCCCGCCAGGCTGGTAATTTCTTTTCTTCCGTCCACCGAATATCTCTTTACCTTCTCGATGTCAACTCCGGCCTTCAAAGCTACGCGCTCTATCCATTTCATCATCAGGAGGCCGCCACCGGAAATAATCGATCCAGTGCCTGCCCTTGCAAAGAAGTTACCGTTCGTGTTCCTGAAGCCGTCCCTTGCAGCCATCTTCGCAAGGTGCCTGTAGGATGCATAATAAACAGCTAGCTGGTCAACGGTAAGCACGTTCCTGTTCAGGCTGTGTGACTTAATCCTTCCAAGCGGGACGTTAAGCAGAGGAGTAATCGTGAACTCGAACGGCCTGCCCTCAGAGTATGAGTTGCTCAGCACGTTTATCATGGATATTGTCTCCCAAAGGTCATCGATGGTTTCTCCCTCCTGACCCACCTGTATTGTGAATGCCGGTCGCCAGTAGTATTTTGTTTCGTTGTATACCCCCTGCCACACTATTTCCGCAAAAGAGCCGTCCGGGCCAATCTTGAGAGGAAGTGTCTTGTTTGGCATGTGCATCTTTGCAAGTTTGTCGCTTCCTGTTTCAACGCCCGTCTGGACACCAATCCAGTTCGACGGGCCCGCTTTCAGTATAGTTGAAAGTTTCTTGACTAGGTCCGGGTATCCGGCGGGGATGGAAATCCTGCCATGTGTCGGGTTAGCCGTCTTAAGTCCCTTCACAGACATTACGGCATTCATGAGATCAGTAAGCGCTTCTTCATTCGGTTCGTAAAGATTACCATGCTTATAGGCAAAAATCTCGTCGGAATGTAGCCATGCATTGTCCTGCCCGGCAGCGGTATTGATCGCAATCTCTTTTGCTACTGATTCAGGTGAATAATACCTGAGGGGCCTTAGTGTGACTTCGCAGAAATCACACCCTATACCGCAACCGCGCATAACCTCGGTCATGCCCTTCATTGACGGTGCGTTTATGAGTGGAATGTCTTCCAGTCTTGGATATGCCGAGATTGTCAATCCTCTGGCAAGATAATGCTCATCCTTCTTTATGACCTTCCTGAATTTTTCGTCGTATGACAGGTAACCACGGTAAAAGATCTGTTCATCTATGTTATTATCTGTAATCTCACGGAAAAGCTCCGGGGCGACGTCGTCCATTTCTCCCTGCACAACGTAGTCTATACCCATTTTCTGGAGTTCTTCAGGCAGCACGGTGAACTCCCACACACCCGGTCCACCGACTACGAGCTTGGCCTTCTTACCCCTTCTGAGAGCATTCACCTTATTTATTAGTATGTCCCACTCTTCGCGAACCCATGGCCTCATGTCCCCGCCGAACAGAACGTAGTAGGACATTGTTGTCGGACCTATTCCTAATGGGTCCATTGTCGAAATTCCTATAATCTCTGTATCATCCTTGATGAATTGATCCAGGTGGTCTTCATGAGCAACTGCGATGTCCTTCGCCTCATATTTCCGCAGCAGGCTGGCCTGCAGCTTTCTTATGGCATATGGGGCGAACTTTGCCTGGCCATCCGGAAGTGCCGGAAGTCCGGGTCCCTTCAGGAACCTGTATACGGGCCCGGGAATAGCTCTTGATGGTGCACAGGGAAGAAAATCAAGTAAAGGAAAGTCACGGTAATTTGAGCTTAGAGTCAAATCCGATATCAGTACAAATTTAGTCATATGAGATTCCCTTTACAATATGAGAGTGATTTATAAGTTTTTTCCCGTTTTCAAGGAAAATACGATACTCGAAGGAGGATATTTAATATACTTCAAAGCAAAAGTATTATCCACGCGATGATAAGCGCAACCCCTGCGCCTAGAACAAAGTGCCCAAGAAAAACCAGTCCAAGGATTATTGATATTATACCAAAGATGAGTGTATAATCCCTTGCAGCAGACTTTATTCCCTTTAGCCTGCTGAAAATCATTGTATATGTCCCTGCAAGTAAAATAAAGGTCAGTATTATGGCAAGAATAGTGATGAGTTCGTCGACCACGAACGAGCCAAAACCACGCAGGGAGCTGAATGCCCCGCTTCCAGGGGAAAAGAGCTCAATGATCTCAAGAATGAGCGCGATGACGAACAAAATAAGGGCGATCGCAACGAACACCCTTGTAATAAGAACCTTGTCTCCCCTTGACATATTCTTATATGCGATTTGAGATAATAATGTTTCCCGTATTGAGGGGAATTCTTGATTATGGAATTTGTCCTTCCTGCATAGTATAACAATGGAAGGACCGTCGCTGCTGGCGCTTTATCATAGGATTAAGAGAATCAATGGGAAAACATGCACTATTGAAAGCGAAGGAATTAAACTGAAGGGGCAGGTTGATCTTGTACCTTATGGAAAGCGTCTGATAATAAGGGAAGGATCTCGATACATAAGAGTGTTCTTTGGTATGTCTGGCACCGCCGGTACAAGGAAACTGAGGAAGAGCGAGCCTTCTCTTACCTTGACTGCTGAAGACGGCATGATGCTGTATTTCTATAAATGCAGTCTTAGGGTCCTCAGTGCAGAGGAATTCCAGATATATTACAGACCGGAAACTGACATTATGGATAGCCACTGGGATCCAATACTTGCAAGAGAAAAGATTTTGGCACTTCCATCAGAATACATAGCCGATATTCTTCTAAACCAGGATATTTTCTGCGGATCGGGAAATATAATCAAGAACGAGGTTCTGTGGAGAACCATGATCCATCCGCTCAGGAAAATAGGAGCTATTCCAACTGAAAAAATCAATGAGATCATAGGAGAGACCATCAACTTCTCATCCCTTTTCTATAAAGCACGTGTTAATGGATCGGGGATAAGCAGCATCCTCAACGTGTATAGGAGGAGGACATGCCCCACATGCGGATCGGGCATAAGCAAGGAAAACCTCGGTTTAGGAAACAGGGTAACATACTGGTGCCCATTCTGCCAGGATTAGCTGTTGTTCTGCGGCATGCATGAATATTGGATAAGATCGGAAAAATATTCATTCAGGTAGGCATAGCAGGCAGATGCGGAAAGGTGCTCTTCTTATCATGACACTTGCTGTCGTCATGATAGTAATAGGTACTGTTTTCGTCTATAAAAGCTATACGAGCAATACCGGTGTGGTGAATTTCAAGGCCGCAGATGGGTCTTTGGCTAACATAACCGCAGCTTATCTGACGTTTGTCGAAATATCCGTCTATTCCGGATATTTAAAGTGGACCAACTATTCCATAGGCAATGTGGCATTGAACATACTCGGAAAGACTGCAGTTAATGCCTCTCCAATTGTTACTCTCATCTTGATGGCACAGGCCTACACCATGTTCAGGGTTTTCATCAAGAATGTAACGATTGTGTATTCAGGCAAAGCGATTGGCTTGAAGGTAACTAGTTCTTATGCATCAGTCCGATATTCATTAAACGTAACTTCGGGCTCAACATCCAATGTAATTTTTGCTTTTGACCTGCAAAAAGACATAGATATAACGACACAGCAGTTCACACCAACCATTTATGGTGTGACCTCGTAGATTAAAAGAAAAAGTCAACGGTACAAAGCGAAAAATAGTGTTACAAATGCAGCCATGCCTATTGCATTCGTGAACAGAAGCATTATTGCGAGTGTGGAAGGATAAACAAATGCCATAGAAAAATATTCATATATGCTGCTAGCAGATTGTGCCAGGAAGAATGCAGAAAACAATATAATTGCGGAAATTGCGCTGAAACCAGATGAAAGCCTTGTCCTTATATAACTACCAATCAAGATCAACAGTAAAAGCGCTTCGGCAGACAGTAAAGCTATATTTGCAATCCAGTAAATTCCGAGTGTCAATTTAAACCAGCCCCCTTAAGCATTTCATTAAGTTTTTCGTAATTAGAGATCAGTAAAGGCGATAAAAAATAAACACGGCCGTATTTGTCACCTTCAGACACAATAAGGTCATTCTTCTCCATAAACCTGATATGATGCTCTACGGTGCGATAATTCAGATTCAATGATTGACTTATGCTGTTTATGTTTGCCGGGTTATCCATTAACTTTTTCACTATTTTCAACCTTGTGAGACCCCCTTTCGTTCCTACGAATACCCACCACAACGAGCGCGATAGAGAATCCGAATTGCGGAACATTTAACCAATCTCGTCTCCTGATTCGTATGAAATCTAATAAGATTTATTGTGTAAAAAATAAAGAATGAAAAAAATGTCATCCATAAAAAAGGATTCATTTTAAATTCAAACCTTCGAAAGAGATCCAAGCGCAGTGTTGTCAAATATTTCGTTGACTATTTCAAAGTTTGTGGATCCGGTAGTTGGATTGAATCCAAGGTCGAAGTACTGGATAGTATAGGTCACATTTATGTAATCAAACTGTGATAGATTGGAGGAGCTTTGCACCACAAACTGTACGGTAGCCATGACGGTGGCAATTGAGCCATTTATCATGATGATGGGCGGGCTTTCGCTATAAAACCAGATTGCGTTCCACAGACCAAAGAAACGAGTCCAGGTACCGTTTATTTGAGATATGCCTGTGTAATTACCTTTCAGGGCTCCATTTACCCAGTGCAAAGTTGAATTAGAAGCGTATTCCTGCATTACTAGAGAGGTGTTTTCAATAGCTATATTGTTCCAGTGGATGAACGCCAGATTACTTACCTGATTATACTCATATGATTCCTGTGCAAATGAAATGAAACCACTGCCGGTAATGTGCCACACCTCATTGCTAATCATGAAGGTATTGTTCTGAAAGGCAAAATTGAGAGTGTAGGAAACATTGATGTACTGAACCTGGAAAGGATCAGAAAATGGAGTCACTATGAACTGGTTGCTGGAGATTACAGAAGCCGAGTTTCCAGAGACATTCACTGTCGGCGGAGCTTCTGCATAAAACCATACTGCACTCCAAAGATTAAAGAATTTTCCCCATGTTCCGAGAATAGAAGTATTTCCAGTATATGTACCGGTCAAGGGACCGCCTATCCAGTGAAGTGTAGCGTTTGACTCGTATTGATTTGCGAGCAGGCTTACATTCTCAATAGCTATGTCATTCCAGTGAGTAAAAGCGGCTTGCAATGAGGCCTGTGCCATAAGTGCGTTGACCTCAGAACCTGTATACGAGATATAGCCGGATCCAGTGATGTGCCATGTTTCAGAATTAATGAGCCAGTTATTTGGGTTCTTAACGTAGTTAAGAGTGTATGATACATTAAGATACTGAACCTGTTGCTGGTCTGAGAAGGGCGTGACAACAAATTGGTTCTGAGCATTGACCACGGCATTGTCGCCACTCACGCTGACAGTTGGCGGAGCTTCTGCATAAAACCATACTGCACTCCAAAGATTAAAGAATTTTCCCCATGTTCCGAGAATAGAAGTATTTCCAGTATATGTACCGGTCAAGGGACCGCCTATCCAGTGAAGTGTAGCGTTTGACTCGTATTGATTTGCGAGCAGGCTTACATTCTCAATAGCTATGTCATTCCAGTGAGTAAAAGCGTTCTTTAGAACAACTGAACCCTGCTGGTTATCGTAATTTGCGGTTAGTGCATTATTTTGCGTCTTCACACTTGAAGATGCAACGAGAGAGTAGCTGAAAGCACCCGCAAACGCCAGTGTAGTTATAACAAATATTACAGTTAAAGTGTTCTTTTTAATCATAGTCCTCTGAATTCTTATCGAACTTGTTTATTTAAGGCATTTTCAATATTATATGCAAATCTTATGCAAATTACGTGGAGATGACATAGTGTCCAGAATTGTGTGTGAGTTTTAACTCTAACTCTGGCGTACTTACATAATATATTTTCTTGAATCCGCTTATCTCCGTATACTGATGGGTTGTGAGACACTATTCTAAGACCTGCCCATATATAACATATTGTGCCATACACCAGTGCAGAACAGTGCGTTATCGATCCTGTCATCCCTCTTCTGTGCTATATTCCATCCAAGCATCTTCTTGTCTGCTGGAATTCCTGATTCTGAATTGCTTCTCTGGTGATACTGCCCCAGGGATGGGATTGTATTCTGCACAAAATCACTCATTGTATCCTTCCATTTCTGTGAGATGTTCGGGGTTGCATTCTTCTTTGGTATTACGAATACCTTGGCATCGCCAATAATCCTTTATATGCCATTGTTATCCGCCCTTATGTCCAATAGCGACGAGGGAGGAATGAGCGATGGAACTCCTAGTAGCGTCTCCGATTTTCTCGCCAAAACCCCCTGCGCTTTTTTTTGCTAACCATTCCAGACTTTT
>JBMFWM010000009.1:0-38725 GCA_049965275.1 Thermoplasmata archaeon
GCCTTAACATTGTTTAGGGATTATTACACACTGAAACCAGTTAATGTCAAGCTTGAGGAAAGCCTTAGAAAGTCTAAGAAACCTTATTCTCCTGTGCAGTATCTTTCAATGATCACGTTTTTCTCTCTTATAACCGCATTTGGTGGAATGATTGCTCTTGGTGCAGCATATTATTTCATCGGCACAATTGCCCTTTTCGGCGTTCCGATTGTTGTAATTGTTGCCATAATGGTTTATTCTCTTGGGATTGCAATGCCATCCTCTGCCATTGCCAAAAGAAGAAAAAACATAGATACCAGGCTTCCTATGGCACTTGCATACATAGCCACGATGGCTTCTGCCGACGTCCCAGTTGAAAACATAATGTATGAACTTGGAAAGAGCCCCCAGTACGGTGAAATTGCAAAGGAAGCAAGAACTATATCCGCTTCGTCCAGGCTGTTTGGTAATGATATCGTCAGTGCACTAAGAGAAGAATCAAAATATTCTCCTTCTCTGAAATTTGCTGAATTCCTCAGTGGAATAACGTCCACTGTGACCTCAGGAGGAAACCTCAAAGACTACTTTACAATGAAAGCAAAACAGTTCCAGTCTGAACTCAGCACACTCATAAAGCAGAACTCAGAATCCGTTGGTGTTCTTGCTGAAAGCTACGTCACAGTGGGAGTTGCTTTCCCGCTCATGATGATCGTAATATTGGGAATACTTGCCGCAATATCATCTGGGGCTGGCGCAGTTGTAACTGTTCTATACCTCATAGTACTGATGATGGTTCCTATGATTACTTTCGTATTTGCATTCCTGATACAGAGCACGATAAAGGAGGTCAATATATGAGAACGAAATACATAGTACTCCTGCTTTCCTACATCGCGGCTTTGATGTTCACCCTCATCTACCTTCTGATTTACATAAGGCAGCCAAGCTTCGGCTTCAACGTGCTTATTGTGGCTTCCGTAATTTTCGCTGTCATATCTATACCATATGGTTATTTTGATGAACGTGAAATAAAAAGGGTTTACGAGGCAGAAAGGAGGATTTCTGACTTCCTTCGCGATATCGCCGAATATACAACATTTGGAATGCCAATATCCGAATCAATAGTCAGGGCTTCCTCTTCCGATTATGGATCACTCTCTGAAGAAGTCAAAAGAGTAGCTGCGCTCATCTCATGGGGTGTTCCTGTTGAAGATGCAATGGTTGATTTCGGAAAGAAGTTCCATTCTCAGGATATAGAAAGAGCGGGCACAATTATCATAAGGGCAGCGGAATCGGGAAGCAACATATCAGATGTGATGGGCATGGTTTCGGAATTCACATCACAAATGCAGCTTTTGAGGAACGCCAAGTTCTCTGAAATGAAGAACTACACAGCAGTTATGATGATATCATTCGGTGTTTTCCTGTTCGTCATACTTGTCTTGGACCTGGATTTCCTTCCACAACTTGGAACATCAACAGGAGGAAGCGGTTTAAATTTCCTCAACGGCGCGAATGTTGGTGCGATAAAAAATGTTTTCAATATAGGTATGATAATGCAGGGCGGTGGCTCAGGGATCCTCTCTGGAGTGCTTCGTGACGGAAGGGTGGCATCTGGATTCTTCCTGGCTGGAATACTGGTTCTCGTAAGCCTGGTTATTCTATTAGGTGTAGGTGCACTATAATGCCGCTAAATCCATTCAAGAAGAAAGAGCGGGTCATTACGACGCTCGATAAGGTTCAGATCCAGCTCAACGGAAGCAGCGGAACAGATGATCTTTCTTTTGAGGAAATTGAGCCAGGAATGGTTTACAGCAGGGTTTTTCAGAATAGAGATACCGGTGAGATAAATCTTGCACTGATAGAACCATTCGTGGACAGCCAGGAAAAGGAGATCATAGAGAAGCTGAAAAACTACCTGATAAATCTTGCTGCCTTCAATGGTCACCCGACCACCGACAGGAAGAAGGATTTTGAGGAGTATTTTCCCCTTGCATTAGATGATCTGGATATCCGGTTGGGCGGGAATCAGGGAACCGTCATCAAGTATTACGTTGAAAGGGACGTTGTTGGCTACGGACGTATCGATGGTCTCATGCGCGATCCTAACGTAGAGGATATTTCCTGTGATAGCAGCACTGTTCCTGTATTCGTGTTCCATCGGGAACATGGCTACATCATGACCAATATCAAATACAATGACGATGACGAACTCAACAGGTATGTGAAAAGCCTCATACAGGACTCAGGAAAGCATATTTCCATCTCAATCCCTATTATAGATGCAACCTTGAGGGATGGATCCAGGATACAGGCTTCATTCGGCAAATACATCACAAACAACGGGCCTGCATTCACAATCAGGAAGTTCAGGGCAAACCCTCTCAGCCCGATCAGCCTCGTAATGGCCAAGTCACTCTCTGCGAAGGTCATCAGTTACCTCTGGGTGCTAACCGAATATGGTTCAAACATGATAGTTGCCGGTGGTACCGGGTCTGGTAAGACAACTCTTCTCAATGCAATCCTTCTTTTCATTCCGCCCCAGATGAAAGTGGTGAGCATAGAGGACACGAGGGAGATCAATATACCGCATGAGAACTGGATTGCAGGCGTAACGAGGCCAGGATTCGGGGAGCTCGACCGCGATACAGGTAAGAGAGCAGGCGAAATAGATATGTTTGACCTGCTTGCTGCCTCACTCAGGCAGAGGCCCAACTATATAGTTATAGGAGAGGTCAGGGGAAAGGAAGCATTCACGGTATTTCAGGCAATGTCTGCAGGTCGATATGGTTTTGGAACATTCCATGCTGAAGATCCGAAGACTCTTATATACAGGCTCGAGTCTGAGCCTATCAATATCCCCAGGACGCTAATCACCGCTCTTGACATAGTAATAATGCAATCGCTCCTCAACTACAACGGAAAGATAGTCAGGCGTGTTACATCTGTATCGGAGATAACGGGGCTCGATCCATCATCGGGCGATATCGTCCTGAATAACATATTCAAGTGGAATTCCCAGAATGACACATTCCAGCACTCCGGCTTCAGTTACGTAATGAACAGGATTGCGGAAAGAACAGGAAAATCTGAGACCGAACTAGAGAAGGAAGCCAAGATCAGGGAAGTCATCATCAACCGCATGATACAGAAGAAATACATAACATACCGTGATGTTAATAAGATGATTAACAAGTTTTACAAGGATCGGCCGAACCTGCTAAAGGAACTCAACATAGAAGAGGACGAGGTCGAGAACGAACTGAACCCTCTTTAGTCCTGAGTGGAATTATTCTTTTCTTCCGGGAAAAAGTTCTTGCTGAGCAGCGGTATGAATAGCGCTAAGAAAACGATGGATACTAGGACAATTATGGAAGCAATCGAGTAGATGATTGGACCCCATTCTATAAGAAGAGCGTTATTCAAAGATGTGCCAATGACATATGGTATTGTGGATAGAACGACTGTCACAGTTCCTCTTGGTCCGACGAATGAAATAAAGAGCTTCTTGACATTGTCCAGGCGAAGCCTGCTCTTCCCCCTATCCGCTATTGTCAGCGAAGACATTACCGCGGCTGGCCTTGCAAGGAAAATCAGTGCAAGCGCGGTCAGGACCCCAACCACAAGGTAGCGCTCTATATCCTGCAGAGTCAGTATGGCACCTAGAAGGATGAATATGATAGATTGTGCCAGGAAAGAAAGATTGTCCTGGAAGTTTGCTTCACGCTGCCAGAAGAGGCTTTTGTCTGAGAAGTTTCCAACGATAGCGCCGGTCGCAATTATTGCAGGAAATGGGGTAATGCTGACAGCGCTGAAGACAGCGAATTCCAGAAGCACTACGCCTAGAAGGAGTCCGAGTATGAAATTCTCGAAATTGAATATCTTGTTCAAGTACAGGATAGAGAATCCAACGGCAATGCCTATCAACGCGGGCACTGCTATCTGTATTATCAAGAAGACTGCAGATCCTGTGATTAGGCCGAAAAGCGATGTTACCCCGTTGAATAGAGGTGAATAGGTTGAGCCTGGTACTATCAGCGCTATTATCAGCGTAAAAAATATGATTGATACGGGATCATTGAAAAGGCTCTCACCTAATACTATTCCGTATATGTCCTCCTTGACCCTGAGCTTCCGGAATATCGGTATTATGGTAACAGGATCCGTAGGCGCCAAAATGGCGCCAAATAGGAAACCTATTATCAGAGGTGCGTGGGTGATAAACGAAAAGAAGAATGCAATGACCACCATTGTTATAACTATGCCAAGGGAATCCAGGGAAGCTATCCTGACGAATTCCCTTCGCAGTATCTTGAAGTCTATCTTGTGGCTTTCAGAATACAGGATGATAACTATGCCGATCATCCCAAGCCCGACCGAGGCATAAGAGACCATCAGGTAGCTTGCATAGGTGTGGTTGATTATCCCTGTCAAGGGTCCGAACAGCAACCCCAGGATAATAAGAACCGGGACTTCAGCAATCGAAAACTTCCTCGCTATCGGGATTGAGAAGGCAGCCAGGATAAGTATGAGGCTGACCCGCAGAAACTCAGACTGGAGTGGCATCAGGAACCATCGATCACAGGAAGGCTCTTTGGCATCTCACGTTTATGTGCGGTTTCTTTAACAAGATTCAAGATTCGCCCAATTCTAACATCCGAGGAATCGTATTCTCCTGTTGCAATTTGACTCAGGCTCATGTCTAAAAAATCATAAGTGAAGCCAAGGTCATCCTCGTCTGTCTGTTCTGGATAGAGGCCAGCAGAAGGCTTTCTCTCTATTATAGGCGCGGGCACGCCAAGAAGATGGGCTGCTTCCCTGACTTCATGCTTGTACATGTGAAGTATTGGCTCAACGTCGCATGCTCCATCGCCGAATTTCGTGAAGTATCCCGTCATGTATTCGGTGCGGTTTGTAGTTCCTACCACCAGGCCGCCAAACAGGTTGGCATGATAGTAGAGAATTATCATTCTAAGCCTGGATTTTATGTTTCCTAGTAGGCGCAGATCCTTTATTCCAAAAGTGCTGACAAATGGATCGACGAAACCCTGAAGCTGAATCTGCTTAATCTTGATATGAAAAGCATTCGATAGTTCATTCACGTAAATCGAATCGCTGGAAGTATAGGAATCAGGCAGGAACAAGGCATGTATCCTGGATGCAGGAAAACTCGATGCACAGAGACCAAGGACAACAGCACTATCGATCCCGCCGCTTATCCCTACCACAATATCATGTTTCCCAATGCTGTCTAGAAGAAAATCCTTAATTCTATCTAGATCAGACTGAGATACCATGTTGACTGTATAATTATACAATAATTAAAATTTTTTAATAGTGGAGCGAACTAAACGCACACATATTTTTCAGCAAACCCGAAAAATTTTGACCCGTTACTGACAGGTTCAGGTTCTGAAAATAATTATTGCAGTTCTTCTAGCATTTTGGATAGAGTATCGTCAAGATCCTGGTGCTTCTTGAAATCCAGCAGCAACTCCTTCGCCTCATCCTTTTTGTTCATAAGCATGAGCACTTTTGCCTTGTGTGCAATATACATTGTGCTGCTAGGCGCCAGACTTATAATAGAGTCGATATCGTTAAGCGCATCGTTGTAGCGTTCAAGATCCATGTATGTCAGAAAGCGCTTGTACAGGAATATCTGATCAGTGCTGTTAAGATGCACTGCCTTGCTGTAATCTTCAAGCGCTAGATCATGCTTACCTTGTTTCCAGAGTACATTCCCCCGATTATAGTAATAGTCGGGAACGTCACCTTCAAGCTCTATTGCCTTGCTGAATGATTCAACTGCTCCATCAAGATCACCGGAATCCTCCTGAGCAGCTCCAAGTGCGTTGTGGTAATCTGCATTATCAGGCAGGATCTCCACTGCTTTCATGTAATCCTTGATCGCATTGTCAAGCATCTTCATTGAGTAATATGCTAGGCCCCTGTTATGATAATAATCGGGATCGGTTCCGACAATCTTTATCGCCTTGGTGAAATTCTGTATTGCTTCCGGGTACTTTCGCAGGTTGAAGAAAGATATTCCCCTCTCATTATAGTCGTCAGCCATCTCTGTTTTATCCTTTGGCAAGCCCTGTATAGACACATCGCAATGAGTAAAGAAAACTATATAACACTAGTGTAGTCGGAGCGAAGATCTTTCTGCGATCCTACGCCTACAAGCTTTTTCCAAGTTGCCCACTCCTTGCGTACTATTTTTGACACATCTATCTTGTTGGAAATGCACTTCTTGAGAAAAGCAACTGTTCTCGGATCAGACGGATAGCCGGAGCCGAAGTCACCATATTCCTTGTGGAGCTCTTCTATAAAGCTGTCCCTTTCAACCTTGGCGACAATGGATGCCGCAGATACGATTGCAAAGGTTGAATCGGCTCTGTGCATCGCATGTATCTCATGCCCAGACTCCATGGAAAGCCTATTCTCAAGCCTGGACACGTCCACGTCAAAAGCATCCACAAAGACGGGATACTTAGCTTTCCTGATCAGGGCGAGATATCTTGAATGTTCTATCTCATTCATTGTCTGGTGGATCATTTCAGCGTTTATTTCTGCCACGCTTACGACAGAAAAGGTGACTGATTCGGCAATCCTTTTGATATCAGCGTAAAGTGCTTCCCTTCTCGCAGGCGATAGAATCTTGGAGTCCCTGACGCCGATCGCTGCTAGCTGGTCAGCATCGCCACAGACCATCGCGATAACCATTGGACCAATGACGGGACCCCTGCCTGCTTCGTCCAGACCACACTGCATCACGTCAACATTATCCCTTTGCTCACTATATAATGTTGTCTTGCTTTTTATCAGGAAAAGATTAATTATTCTTTATAATAAAGAGTCGGACAGCAAGTGATTGAACTCGTAAATGTTACCAAGGCATATTCCGATAAAATAGCCCTATCAAGCATAAACCTGCAGGTTGAGCCGGGGCAGATATACGGAATACTTGGACCAAACGGATCCGGAAAGACAACCATGCTGAAGCTTATATCATCAATAATAAAGCCAACATCCGGATTCATCAGGGTCCTTGGTCACGATACGGTCACCGAAAACAATGTTGTAAAATCTATTACGGGTTACGTACCGGAAACTCCTGCATTATACGAGAGCATGAACATATGGGAATATCTCAGATTTATAGCTTCGGTTCGGAAGGTGCCATCTGGGCAGTATGAGAAGCGTGCAACTGAATTCCTGAAAGCGTTTGAGCTTGATGAAACGTCTTCCGACTATATCGGAAACCTCTCCTTCGGCACAAGGCAGAAGGTCGCAATTATTGCCGCCCTTATACATGATCCGCAGGTCATTGTGCTTGATGAAGCAATGAACGGTCTTGATCCCAGATCGTCAAAGATTCTGAAAGATCTCCTTGCCAGAATTGCAGAGCGAGGTAAAATAATAATCTTCTCCACTCATATCATGGAGGTGGCGCAGCGCCTCTGCACAAGGCTTTCAATCTTATATGCAGGAAGGATAGTTGATTCCGGAACATTCGGGGAACTGGAAAAGAAGCACAGCGAGGGAACTCTGGAGGACATATTCCTCAAGGTAACCGGAAGCGAGGATCTCGATCCTACCGTAAACTCACTGGCAGAGAGTATGCGCGAATGATCAAGGAAGAATTCAATCTCGCCAGGCTGATAATAAGGGAACAGCGTTATTTTTCGCTGAAAGGATTCGCCCGTAAAACATTAAGGAAAAATGGAAGATCCCTGGGTTCTTATGTGCGCAGGAACTACATTGCAAGTATCATATCTTTCTCCATATTATCAATCGGCTTAGCAGGAATAAAATATCTCGAGTCACCAACCAGATCAACGCTGACTGAAGTCGTTGTCGTACTGTTCTTCTATCTTCTCCTGACAGGAGGATACAATGCACTGTTCTTCTTCTCCCAGATCAAGATGGGAAACATTGCAGAATATTCGATGCATCTTCCCAATGTGAGGATTGAAAGGACCCTTACCCTGAGTTTTCTTTATTATTATGCAACTTCAACGGCATTTGTGGTTATTCCGGCAGCATTCGGTTACGCGCTTATTTATCGGGACCCCCTTGGATTCTTTTTAATCCTGTTCTGGGTTGCGATATACCTGATACTTGGCCTGTTTCTTGGATCGATTGTGCTGATACTATCCGGAGAGGGCATGTTCCAGAGAAAGAAGGGATCAAAGCGATATCTTTCCACTGCTCTAAAGGCGGGCTTTGCGATTCTTGCCTTTCTGTTGTTTGAAGCATGGATTTATGATCCATCTCTTTTGCCAACGGCATATTTTGGGCTTTTCTCCTACATAGGATCGTTGTTGCCGGTCATCAACGTGGCTTCAACGTCTTTCTATGTTCATTCATGGTACGAGGCTGCCGCTGCCTTCATTTCGTTCGCCATATATGCAATTCTTGCGGCTCTTTCACTTAAGGGATCTGAATATTTCTTACTGAAGTTCTTTACGAGACCAGGGAAACCGACAAAGGATGTTTCCACGCCGGTAGGTTTCATGCAGACCTCAGGTATAGAAAGAAGCCTTCTCAGGAAAGATACGGCAATTGTTTTCAGATCTCCACAGAATTCCATCATGCTCTTCTTTCCTATCCTCCTCTCAATTCCAGTCATCATACCATTCGCCCTTGCAAGTAATTTCAGTGCATTAGGCCTATACTATGTCATGCTTGAATTTCCCGTTATCTGCGCATCATTCTTCCCGATAATCATGCTGATGGCTGAGGGAAAAGGTATTACTTCCGTGTTTTCGCTGCCTCTGGATAGGCTGAGATTTCTGGGTTCAAAGTTCTCACTTTCGCTTATAATCTTTCTTGTTGCGTCCGTTTTGATTATGACCGTAGTTGCAGTTGTGGGCAAGGAGTCGCTATTCAGCATCATTATTACGGAGATTTCAATTGTATGCGGTTTCGTATACGTTCTCATTATAAACCTTATCAGGAACTCGGATCACATAAATGATTCCGTTACAATACTGAATTTTGACTCCTTTGGAGGAAACATGGGACTTATGATAACGTTTGCAAGATCTCTGCTGCTTCTGCTCATCCCTGCACTCGCGGTCGATGCAATAGTCTATCTGAGATACTTTTCCTTCAGTAACAGCACGCTGATCCTCGGTCTGGATGCATTCGTGAATGCCGTTATCATGATGGCAATAGTCATTTACGGGCGGAGGACAGCTTCAGGAAGGGCAATCGCAGCCTTTACATGAACCGATGAATTCATGAAAATGCTATCATGGTATTTCTGGATAGCTCTAGAAAGAGTTATAAGTATTTTTTAAATCTCCTGCAACGGATTCACAATGGTTAATGTTAGAAATGTTCAATCTGATTCATTAATTGAGAAGGTCAGTGAAGAACTGAAGAAAGACGATAGGATCAAGGTACCTGAATGGGTCGATCTTCTGAAGGCAGGAATACACAGGGAAAAAGCATGGACGCAGCCCGACTGGTATCACAGGAGACTCGCTTCAACCCTCCGCAAGGTGTATCTTAAGGGCCCGATTGGCATATCGAGGCTTAGCGCCGAGTATGGCGGGCGAGTTGATCGCGGCTCTGAGAGGTATCATCCGGCAAGAGGCAGCAGGTTTATAGTCAGGCACATGCTTGAAGAACTGGAGAAGCTTGGATATGTCAGGAAAGACCAGAAGGGCAGGTCAATATCCCCTAAGGGTGAATCCTTCCTTTCTAAGGTGTCTGCTGACATAGTCAAAAACATGGCAGAAAAGGATGAGAAATTCAAAAAATTCATGTGAACTCAGATATACAAACGTGAAAGAGGAGGAAGCTTATGGACTCTGATGACGAACTTGAGGAAATTAGACGCAGAAAAATGCAGGAACTTCAGAGATCTGCAGGTGACGAGCAAGCCGCCGAGGAACAGAGAAGACGCGCAGAAGTTGAGAAAGCAAGGAAGCAGCAGATACTAAGGCAGATACTGACGCCCGAGGCAAGGGAGCGTTTGAGCAGGGTAAGGCTGGTAAAGCCGGAACTTGCCGACAACGTGGAGAACCAGCTGATCCAGCTTGCTGGAATGGGCAGGGTAAACAGAATGATCGGAGACGACGAAGTCAGGGAGATACTTGACAAGCTTACGGCAACAAAGAGAGAATCAAAAATAGAGTGGCGGGGAAAATGAGCAGAAACAAGGAAACAGCCAGAAAAATAAGGTTGATGAAAAAGGTCAGAAGTAATAGAAGGGTACCTGGTTGGGTAATGATGAAAACCAACAGGAAGCTTACGCAGAATGACAAGAGGAGACACTGGAGGAGAAACTACCTCAAACTATAGGTGAAATGACATGGCAGATGAAGACGTAACAGCAGAAATTCTAATGAACATCCCGCTGAGGGATGCAAAAGATTCTCCAGTCACAAGGAGAGCAGACACGGCAGTCTCAATTATCAGGAACCATGTTGCAAGGCACTCCAAGACACCGGTTGAGGACGTCTGGATTGATCCGAAGGTTAATGAAAAAATCTGGGAACATGGTCGTAAAAGGATATTATCCCGCATATCCGTCAAGGTTATCAAACTTCAGGACGGGACAGCCGAGGTAATATTTCCCTGAAAATGATTGAAAAGTTCAGTGCGCTAAGCAGCGATTTTATCGGCGTTTACATGCGCACTTTTGAGGATATAACATACATTCCTGCTCAGATAAGCAGCGAATCCGAGTCGGAAGTTGGCAGGATTCTCGGGACAGAGACGCAGAGGATCATGCTTGCGAATTCCTATCTGATCGGATCAATGATGACAGGCAACAGCAACGGCATGATATTGAGTGCTATGGCCGACTTGGATGACATAAAGAATGCCGACGGATCCAGAAACATTCTTGTGCTCAAGGACAAGGTGAACGCAATTGGGAACGATATTGTAGCGAACGACCATGCAGCCATTATTCACAGGGGTTTCTCCAAGGCAAGCGTCAAGAAAATTGAGGACTGCCTGGGAGTGGAGGTAATCAAGACAGCCGTAGGCGGGATCAAGACTGTAGGTAGCGTTTCCGTACTGACGAAGAAGGGCATGATCGTAACACCGACTGTGACTGAGGACGAGCTTGAATTTCTGTCCAACCTTTTCAAGGTTGAGGCAAAGCCTGGGACTGCTAATTTTGGCAGCATATACGTCGGCTCATCAATAGTTGCCAACTCCAACGGAGTTCTTGTTGGAACGAAGAGCACTCCTATCGAGATTGGAAGAATAGACGAAGTACTATCCTGATCATTATCTCATAACAAAGGAAGGGATGCTTTCCTGATCCTGTTCATTATGGCAAGTCCGATCCCTGATTCAGGGAATCCATGTATTATGCCATTCTTGTATGCACTGGCATCAAGCTTCCTGAACGATGGGAAAAGGTTTCTGGCAATTTCATAAAGATTCTTTTCTGATCCAAGAGAAATGCACTCTCTCCCTAGAATGGCAGCAACCTCATCAGAGCAAATTACTGCCGTATCGCTCATCCTCTTTCCCTCAATATATGCAATGAAAGCCTCCTTGTCTTCAATCCTATACAGAGTTTTTCCCGGCGAATAGTGCCTGTACTTCATTCCAGGTGTAAGCGGTTTATCGACAGAAGATGCTGCTCTTGCGGCCTCTGAAACATTTATTTTGCCCAGAATAGGTTCAAGATCTTCCACACCTATTGCTCCGGGGCGAAGTATCTCATATCCTTTCTCGTTCCTCTTAAGGACGGTGCTCTCTATTCCGAAGAATGTATCTCCTGCATCAAGGATCATGTCGACTTTTCCGTCAAGCTCTTCTATTGCCTCCGCAGATGTTACTATACTTGGCTTTGTCGATAAATTAGCACTTGGGGCTGCAATTGGAACTCCTGCACCTGCAATCAATGCAAGAGCGACAGGATTTGCCGGTATCCTTGATCCCACTGTCGGGAGGGCTGCTCTCGCAACCTTGGATATCTTTGCCGTCGATTGAAAAATTATTGTTACGGGTCCCGGCCAGATTCTTCCCGCAACTGCCTCGATATCTTCAGAAACATGAACATATTCCTTCATCATGCCTATAGAAGAAAAGTGGACAATAAGCGGGTTGTCTGCGGGTCTGCCCTTGGCTTTGTAGATATTTAGAACCGAGGAATCTGCTGTCGCATCAGCACCCAGTCCATAGACCGTTTCGGTAGGAAAAACAACAGTGCCTCCTTCTTTTATTATAACGGCTGCCTGCCTTATAATAACAGGATCAGGATAGACCTGATCGACCTTCCGTATGACAGTCATTATTTGCGATAGCATGCCATAATTAATAGTATCCATGCTATATCATTACTAATGAAGATTGCAAGCTACGATCTGCTCTTTAATTTCCAGAAGTCTAGCGACTACATCAACGGGAAGGAAAAGATATCCGCACACCTGAACGGAGAAAAGATGGAGCTGGATGCCGTGGATACTAATATCAAGAGTCTCCTTATAAACGGGGAACCCCAAAAGTTCAACGTAGATGGCAAAAAGGGCCTGGTAACAATTGAAGGAGACTTCAATGGTCCATGTGACATTGATATTGAGTTCGTATCAAAGGTGACAGATGCACTTAGAGGGATGTATCGTGTTCGGCTCAAAGATCATGAGTTCCTTACTACAGACTTTGAACCTACTGGTGCCAGAAGGCTTTTCCCATGTATCGATAGACCGCAGTACAAGGCAGAGTTTCGCGTCTCCGTGCTGGTTGACAGCGACATCGATGCAATCTCGAATATGCCAATTCGTGGCACAACCTCGGTTTCCGGCAGGAAGCAGATTGAATTTGAGTCCACTCCTCCGATGTCCACATATCTTTTCTATCTAGGCATAGGAAACTTTGATCATATTTCCGGCAAGCTTGGCAAAAAAGACATCACGCTGATAGCTCCAAAAGGTACCCTATATTCAACCGATTTCCCAGTGAAATCTGCAATAGCGAGCCTGAAGTACTACGAGGAATACTTCGGCATACAATACCAGCTTCCAAAACTGCACCTCATCTCGGTTCCGGACTATGCCGCAGGCGCAATGGAAAACTGGGGCGCAATAACTTTCAGAGAAAGATATATCCAGGCAGCCAAGGATACTAGCGCTGCTACGCTGAGTGCAATAGATGAGGTTGTAGCTCATGAACTCGCACACCAGTGGTTTGGCGATCTCGTAACTATGAAATGGTGGAACGACCTTTGGCTTAATGAGAGCTTCGCAACATTCATGGCGTACAAGACGGTTAACAAGCTGCATCCGGAGTACGATATCCTGAATAACCTGATAGACTCTGAGAAGCGCGGAGCTTTATTGGGTGACTCGCTAAGCAGCACGCATCCGATCGACGTGAACGTTGTTGAGCCGGAAGAGGTCTCACAGATATTTGACGAGATCAGTTACGGCAAAGGTGGAAATATTCTCAGGATGCTCGAGAATTATCTGGGAGAGGAGGAATTCAGATCCGGGATCAGATCATACCTGAAGAAATATTCTTACAAGAATGCTGCCGGCACCGACCTGTGGACGGAACTCGAAAAGGTCACCGGGAAACCCGTATCCGGCATAATGAAAGCATGGATAACAAAGAAGGGGTATCCTGCGATAACTGCAAAACTTGAAGGATCCAAGATAAAGCTGCGCCAGGAGAAATTTACGCTGCTCGGAAAGACAGATGACGAAATATGGCCCATTCCCCTCATTGTCTGGAGAGAGAATTCAAAGGATGCTGTTCTTTTCGACAAGAGGGAAATGGAGATACCCTCTAAGGAATTTGTCAAGCTGGATTCCGGAAGTACAGGATTTTACCGTGTCCAGTATGACGAAGCGCTCACGGAAAAAATTATGAAACATGCTTCATTGATGGGTGTTCTCGATAAATGGGGCATTCTGAATGACATTACAGCATTCTTCATGTCCGGCAGGACGGGCTTCAAGGATTACCTTTCGGTTCTCGACTTAATGTCAAACGATAAGGACGATCTTATAATGAGTTCAATTGCGAGCGATCTATATTCGCTCTATATGATAGATCCTTCGAACACTGTCCTTAAAGATAGATTGCGTAAATACCTGCAGAAATTCAACAAGGCGCTGGGAGAGCCGGCAAAAGATGAAAAGCATTCAATCACCGTAACAAGGGGAAGCATCAGGACAATGCTTGTCCAGTTGGATCATGAATATGCAAAGAAGCTTGCAGGAAACTTTTCCAGTTATGACACATTTGATCCAAACCTGAAGAGATCGCTTGCAGTTGCTGCTGCATTAACGGGCAACTCTGCATCAGCCATTTTAGAAAAGATAAAAGTTACGAAGAAGGATGATGCCAGGCAGCACCTGATCTATGCCCTTGGATTCACGAACGGGCTGAAAAACTATGCCGCCCTGAAGAAGAGCATTGAGGAAGAGACTGTGCCCAGGCAGGATTCTGTCACTGCATTCGTTGCAGCCTCCATGTTCCCGGAAAACAGGAAAATCGTTTTCGATGACTATAACAACATCATGGCTACCATTGAAAAGATATTTACCGGTTCCGTGTATCTTTCGAAGTTCATCGAAATGACGGCGCCCATCCTCGGAATAGGAAGGGAAGAAGAGATGAAGCGGGAACTATTCAGCGTGCATTACCCTGATGCATCCATGGGGGTCAAGAAGGCTCTAGAATACCTTGACATTATGTCCAGAGTCAAGGAAAGCATGCATTCCTGATGTGGTAATGAGCAAAATCTTCATGCAATCTTGAAATTTTCATCTATCGCAATCATTTAATAGCAAATTTCAGTATTGGTATCGTTGCCCGAAGGAAATAACAGATTCAGGACATGGCTACCGATTATAGTTGCTGTCGTGATAGTGGCAGCAGGATTAGGCGTTCCTTATGGCCTTGGCATTGTTACATTTACGCACAGCCAGAAACACAGAACACAGCAAACGTCAAGCCAGTGACAATCCCATTCGGAAAGTTTTACCAGATATCCAATGTGGACTATGCGCCACATTCACAGGTCAATATTTATCTTTCCTCCTGGTACGGTTGCCCTGTCGGTGCTGCCGATTCCTGGATGCTGCTGGACTATTTTTCACAATATCTCAACATGTCGCCTTACATGCAGCTTAACCACGCTCCTTTTGCTAATAATACTGCGGTTCCAGGTTTGCTCTTCAGGACATTCTCGTACGTTCATTCAGCGACGAACGTTTCAGGAAACTTTACCGTGAATTTCTATCCTTATTATCTTTACAATCTGTACCTCAATGCAACCGCTGACGGATTGAATAACGTCGTCGGTGGAACACCCATCCAAGCGAGCCAGCTCGTTTCCACCGGACTGTCTGAACTAAACTTCTCAGGCCTGCCCATCCCTGTCATAAGGATAGTGGAAAACATCACAACGGTAGACCACCTGAACGGAACCTCAAGCGCTTCTGCCTTCCTCTATACGCCGCACAAGATCAATACGGTCATGGTAATCACCGGACCCGGTGGTACTTGGATTCTTAATATGTACGTGATAAGCCCAGGGTCGCTGACAGCTTATTCGCCGCAATACATGCTGGACAACTACGCATCCTTGTCCTCGATCAAGAACGCAGAGGCAAGTTTTGCTTCCACAATGTCGGATGCATCGTATCCACCCACATGTGCATGAATGATATCAGAAAGACTTGGAAACGCTCACTTCGCGCGCAAGTACGTACGGCATAAATGAGGAGTGGATCTCCTGCCACCATTTTACGTTCATCTGTTCTCTCGATATCTGTTCTATATTCATCAGTATCCTTGGTATCGCGTCGCTGATCCTGATTCCACGGATCGAGCCTGTGATTTCACCATTCTCAACAGTGAATATGCCGTCCCTTGGAACAGTAGAGAAAATGCCGTTCCTGTAGTCCTGGAACCTTGTATACCATGCATTCTTTATGAATAGACCATGATTCATTTCATGCAGCATATCATCTACGCTCTCTTCTCCGGGAAGAAGGTTCAACTGCCATGGGTGCGGAGATATGATGCCAGCGTTTCCTGTTGTTTTTGTTCCGAACTTTCTTGCAGTGGACGTGGAATGAAGATATGTCTTCAGGACTCCTTCTTCAATGATGGGAAGCCTTTTGGTAGGAGTGGATTCCTCATCTACCTGCACCGCTGCATCTCCTTTGAAATTAAGGGGATCGTCGACAAGGTTTACCATGTCAGATGAAATCTTTTGGCCGATTTTATTCTCGAAGCAACTCATGCCTGCGTCAACATTATATGCAGAGAAAAGGGATGACCCATAAGTCATGAGGTTTCCCACCAGGTAAGGTGACATAAGAACATCATATTTTCCTGGTTTCCCCTCGGAGAACTTGCTGCCGATTTTTGCAGTTTCCGTTGCTTCCCTGCCCATTTTCTCGATATCTTTTGTACTGCTCTTCGAATCAAAGCCGAGATGCGACGATTCCTGTCCCGTTCCTTCCCCGGCAAATGAACGAACTAGAATATGCAGTCCACCTTCTGAATATTCAACCTCATTTATCTGTGTGTTCAGATACACTGTCGAGAACTCATTGTAAACAAGCCCTGCAACTCTGTCAGAACCCGCATTAAGGGCCGAGTTCAGCACTGTCGAGGCCATCTCATCAATGTCTGCGTCTATCTTCTTGAACTTCCGAAGCGAACCGTAAGAGTGTTTCTTATCGCTGAGTCCCATGTAATTAGAGTTCTCAGGCAGCGTGTTCAGGACCGAAACAGCCTTGTCAATCTCCAGTTCAGGCATTTCTACATTCGATATAGTGGTGGAAAAGATTTTCTTTCCCTTGCAGATAAAAATTGCAGCGGATTTCTCTGACCAGTGATTGAATAGATCCTTTGAGTCCGCCGAGAACCTGACCTGATCAGTATTAGTAACAGAGGTTGCTACAACATATTCACTCAGATCCTTTTTTCTAAGTATCTTCAATATATTTTCATTGACTTCCATCTGTCCACCTCACTGTATATACATGTCCCTGAGCCTTGCATGCGGGCCTCCCATCCAGACATCCACTCCCTGTTCAGGATCACCTTTTCCGCATTGACCTGCAAAAAATTCCATATCCCTTGCGACAGCATCAATCGCGGAATAGAATTTTATCGTGTTTGTTTCTATTACGGGCCTCCTGATCTGCTCCGCAATCTTTCCATCCCTTATCCGGTAAGCCTCTTTTCCGACATACTTTTCATTAAACCTGATGTCGTCAATATTCCATTCCGTGAAGTTCTTGATATATATGCCATCATTTACGCCCTCCACCAGTTCTTCGAAGCTGTAGTCACCAGGTTCAATGTACGTAGTACTCATCCTGGGTAAGGGCTCCATGTTCCATGACGATGATCTTCCTCCCCCATTCGGCTCAACTCCCTGCCTGGCAGCACTTTCCCTGTTGTGTATAAACTCGTCAGTGAAGCCTTTCCTGTAAAGATACCTCTTTCGAGACCTTATACCTTCATCATCATATACGTAGAAACCGTAGCTTCCTTTCATTGAGGGATCATCGATAACGCTCACTGCTTCGGATCCGATCTTCATGGGCAGCTTTTTACCCGTAAGAAAAGACTCGCCGGCTAGGGCACCCTCTCTTCCTACTATCCTGTCGTATTCGGTTGGATGACCTGCGGATTCATGTGCCACAATGCCTGAAATTTCTGGGCCGATGACAACATCCATTTTTCCAGGCTTCATGTGATTCGCATGCATAGCCTTCTTTATTGCTCCTATATCGTCTGTTATTCTATCCCGAAGATTAAAAGTATCAAAGTATTCATAACCGCCGGTGGAACCGAATTCCCCCGTTGACTGCTCAAACTCGCCGGAATCTAGAACGCCAGCGAAATAGAAATAGCTGATTCGTGAGAATTCTCCTTTTATCTCCGAACCCTCACTATTCATGAATACCTGCTTTACTTTCCTGTCAGAAATATAATTCATTCTTACGCTTGCACCAAGGGATTCCATGAGGGAGTCATTATCCCTTAGCATGGAGATTTTGTCATCCAACGAAACGTTATCGACCTTTTTTGATCCAGAAATAACCCATTCTTTTTTACCATCGCTCTTTGTCACTATCCGGGACTTCCCTGGAACCATCGATCTCTCGACTGCAACATCGAGAGCCTTCAAGAGTTCGGTAAAGTTCTCCGAATTTGAGAATGATATAGCAAGGGAGTTGTTCAGCACCCTGATAGAGTAACCGAAAGATTTTGAATATGCGGCACCTTCAAATGATCCATTCCTGTAGGCCGCACCAGAACCTTCGAGCTCCATGAACCTGACTTCTGCATACTTGCTTTTCTTTTCTGCTGCATCCAGAAGCTTTTCACAGAATTCTCCAGGCATACCTATGCCTTCTCTTTGATCTTGGCGAGACGTTTCTCGTACCCGTCAAATATCTCTGAAACACATTTCCCGAAATTCCAGTTGTGAGAATCCATCGACATGTTAATCCTTCCTGAAAATAGTCGGGTTCTGACTGAATACTTTGTTTTTCCCTGTGTCTTGTATTTCTGCACGTTGATGTTAAGTTGGCCATTGTTGTGTCCGGTAAGCTTGTGAAATCTTGTCATGAACTTGTCGGCCAGGAAATACGCAATATCATATAGGTCTTCTTCTCCAGGCTCAAGACCGCTGATGTTGACAAGCACTCCTTCGCCTTCATTGGATCCCGCCACTGTATTCACGATAGTATTCATCTCAACTATTCCAATGAGCCTGTTATCCGAATCGGTGATAGGAACAATATGAACAAGATTATCCACCATCAGCGAAGCTGCCTTTTCAAGAGAATCTTCCTTATTCAAGGCTGGAAGCTCAGACAGAAGCGAGGAGCATACTATCTTCACAGTCTGTTTTGCTGCGGAATACTGTCCATACTTTATTCCTTTCTCTTTCCCAAAGAGCTCCCTGCTGGCATCGTCCAGCTTGAGTATTCCAGTGTATTTCCTATGATCATCGACAAGAGGTATCTCTATCAGATCCATGGATCGCATTGCTTCAACTGCAGAATCCACCCCGTCTTTCTCATGCACAATCTCTGGGTTAGTAATCATTAGGTCCTCGCATGTCAGGCTTTTTATGTTGTAAATCTCTGCAAGATGCATCACAATGTCTGTTCTTGAAATAATACCTACAATCTTGTCTTTCTTGAGAACAGGTAGTGCCACAAGCCCACTCTCTACAAGGCTTTTCGCAACGGACTCAACACTATCATCTTCTGCGATTCCTGGAGATGGAATTGCATAATGTATAACCTTTGTATTTGGCCGGATACTGTGTCTCTTGAGTATCTCCCTGTATGTAAGTACACCGATATACTTGCCATCCCTGAGTATTGGGACAGTCTGGACCGAATTATCGCGCATTTTTGCAATAGCCTCTGTTATCACCGTGTTTTCATCCAGGGAGATAACTTCCCTGGTCATGATTTCCATAGCCTTCATTTTCTACCTCCAAAATTCAATTCTTAGCGATGATACTAAATCTGCAACACGTTTTAATACATTGTTACCGGCCTGTGCCTCAGATATGAGGTCGGCTATTATCTCCATGTCTGAAAAGCCCATTCTTGAAATTTCAGACGTTCCGACCCTGCCGTCACGATCAACAATTATTCCGTTCTTCTCCATTTTATTGGAGAACTTTATAAAATCCTGTTCCCTGGAAGGTGAAAGAAGAACCTGATGTGACTTTGAATACCACGGCTTAAATCTTACAGGTATACCGTGATCATCAAGCGCTTTGCCAAGGCTGTGGGAATTCTTCTGAACAAGTGCAGCATACTCCTTTCCATGCTTCAGCATTTCTTCAGCTGCCACTCCCAGCGCAGCCACCCTGTTTGGGTGCATGTTATCCATAGTCATCCATGTCAGGTTTCTCTCAATTTTAGGGATAAGATCCAAATTATTTGTAAGTATAAGACCGCCCTGAGGTCCAAAGAATGATTTATGGGTCGATCCTACTAGGACATCGGCCTTAGACGAAGCGTCAGGCTGGAACTTCCCCCCTGCAATAAGTCCCATGACATGAGAACCGTCATACAAAATCTTTGATCCGGATTCCTCAGCTATTTCCAAGATTCTCGTAAGATCGTAAGGTTTTACAAAAGCTGATTGCCCTAAAACAATAAGGTCTGGTTTTTTCTTCCTGACAGCCAGTGCCATGGAATCATAATCTATTTCCTGTTGATCAGGCAGATAAGGAATCTTCTCCATCCTGAGAGAAAGCATTTCAGGAATGTACTCTTTCTGGTAACCAGGATAGCCTCCACCCTCTGATCCAATTGAATATACTGTATCACCTTTCTTGGTCAGAGACTTAATGGCGGCCAAAACGGCAATATGACCACCAACAGGTCGGACATCGGCATACCTGACATGGTAGAGATCCTGAATACTTGATTGAGTCTTTTCATAAATCTCCTCAAAGTACGTTGCCCCTCCATAGGAATTATTCCCATCAGGCATAATGTGCGAGTACCTGGATGCCAGATCGCTTGAAAGAGCCTCCTTCACCTCAGGGCTTAACCTGTTCTCAGAAGCCTGCAAGTTTAGTGTTTCCGTCCGGTATTTGTCATTTTTTCTAACAAGGTCGAGAATTTCCGCCAAAACCTTCCTCTCCTATTCAGAAAAGGTAATGTTAGTGGAGAATAAAGATAAGCGGTTTACCGCACCTATTGAGATCAATCAACTGAGAGAGCCAACTACCCCTCCCTGACGGAAGGGGCTTGTAACTCTTATTAGGCTACAATAGGCTGGTTGACTGCAGCCCTACTTCTTATATTGAGCGATGCGACATAGTCAGCCTCGCCGCCATATCCGCACCGGACACATTTGAACGTGTCCCTGTCTTTTCTGTTCCCTTTGTCAATGGCATGGCAATCGGGGCATTCCCTGCTGGTGTTACGTGGGTCAACCATCTTGATGGGTACACCCGACGCCTTTGCCTTGTACTCGATGTACGACCTGAGCTGACGGAAAGCCCAGCTCAAACGTATGTATCGCTGCTTTTTCCTTACAACGGTTCTCTGGTTGATGTTGCTTAAATCCTCGAGTGCAACACCCCTGCCAGTGCCTTTGGCTTCTACAACGATCCCTTTCGATATGTTATGATTGATGTTTCTCTGGAACCTTTTCTCCTTCCCGCTTATCTTCCTTAACCGTCTCTTTGCACTTCTCGTTCCTTTTTTCTGCAACCTGCTACGATGTTTTGAAATTGCAATTCTTTTCTGGTTGATCAGATCACCTGCATAATTTTTCTTATCGCTTGTTGTTGCTATGTTCTTGACACCAATGTCAACGCCGATATAACCTATGGGTTCATATCCGGGTTCCTCGGGAAGATCGACGACAACGGCAAGGTAAAACGCATTGTTCCTGTAAATTAAATCAGCCTGTCCATGTACCCTGCTGAGTTTCTGCTTCTGGTACTCGCCAAAAATAATGGGCATCCTGATCCTTCCATGGAGGGTATTCATTGATACTGTATCAAGTCCCTTGAAACTCAATATCCTCTGATCATAAATAATGGATCCATGCCTGTCAAACTCATGTATGCAAGTCCTATCAACCTTGTAGGATTCGGCGACCTTGCTTATTGCCCTGACAACAAGCTGTGATGGAAGTCGATATTTCTCCTTGATGCCGTAATAAACCAGCTTGTGCAGTTCATATTTATTCGGGAAATCATTCTTGAATGCCGTTCGGGATATATCGTTACAAGCAACGTTGAAAACCTCCATTGTTTCCAGAAGAATGTTTCTCTGTCCAGGATCAGGAAGTATTTTAAGCATCAGGATATTCTGCATTTATGGAAGCATATCATCAATACTTATATAGTTTCCGGACCCGATTCATCCCCACCCTCACGGATGGGGTCTCTTAGGAGGGACCGGATGAAGATAAAGGGTTATGTAAGGTTCCATTGCCTGCAGGAGTTTATTTCTCGCCTTGTTTATATGCTCCTGCATCGTGGATTTCGACACCCCATTTGATGCTGCAAGATCCTCAACCTTTGCCTTCCGCGGAGAATTGAAAAGTCCAAGCGCAATAGCATCTCTCAGGTATCTTACCTGCTTTGTGGACATGTTCTGGAATATGTCCCCCAAGGATATGCTGTATATTTCCCTCAGGGAATCCGGGAGGATCTTCTTCTTTTTTATCATCTGTAAAGTACCATCCCTTGAGGCTGCATCAAAGAACCTCTCCATATCTCCTTGCGAGAAAGAGATCAGCTTAAGCGTCTCCTTTCCGTTTGCATATAATGCAGGCGCCTCCCAAAGAAGGTTCATGGATTCTGCAAGGCGTATACTTGAGTTGTGGGTTGTACATCTGCACGAAATTGCAGATTCGCTGTGATTTCCAATTAAACCGGAATTGAGAACCTGGCTGCGAATTGAGTTCGCAACCTCTCCCAATCTCCTGAAAGCTTCCTTCATTCTATCTTCTTGTCCGTACATTTCCACGTAATCTATGACTGAACTACACCACCTGAAGATCGTGACATCCGGGAATTCCTTTGATAATTCGCAAAACGGTGTCCGGTTAACGAGATTCAATTCAATTTCTTCCATAATACCGTTCAAGAATGGTATTGGATATAACTACTTTCCAGATCATCCTGGCAGCCGTAAAGAGAATAAATTATAGTTCCCGCATTTAGACCTTGCGAATACCGGAAAGAAAGGGTCTGGCCATTCCGGTAAAGTTATGTTCACGGAACTAGCGATGAAATTATGAATAGCAGAATGGACAGAATCCCAAAGAATATTATCACGTAACCCTGCAGAAACCGGAGGCTAAGATGCGGTGCTTTGACAATAATTGATGTTCCTGCAAATCCTCCAAGCACTGCTCCAACAATCAACGGCGGAGCAAAGGTAAGACTTATGGTTCCAGAAATGTAGAAATGTACGGCAGCCCCCATTATCGTTATAGGAAGTGTTGCGGCAACCACTGTCGCAATTGCAGTTTTGGCATTGATCTTCTTGATTGCTGTCAGGAATGTTCCCATTATGCCTCCAATCCCGATTCCAATAAACCCTGAGACAACTCCGGAAAGGATGGCGACAAGACTCGTATCCCCACTATGGGCAGTGCTTGCTTCCTCTATTCTTGAATTGTACCTTTTTTGTTTTCTGGATGAAAAGAGAGAGAACAGGCCAAGCGCTATCAGTATTATAGCAAATACAAGCTTGAATGTATTTGTGGAAATGTAGCTCGTTATTACAGTTCCAATAATGCTCGCAACAACGCCTATTGGAGCTATGATCAGCAGAAGTTTCCTGTCAACCAATCCTTTCCTGATATCCTGCACAAATCCCACGAATGTACTAAAAACGATAGTCAGAAGGCTCATACCAGCGGCGTCGAGAGGCTTGAAACCGTATCCATAGACAAGCACAAGCACGATCATCACCCCGCCTCCTATACCAGAAATATTTCCAAGGACTCCGACCGCAAACCCAATGGCGAATATCGCAATAAGGAGAAGTAAAAGCATCAAAGCGACAATACAAGATAGTTCATATATCCAAGGGCGTAAAATCAAATAAACGACAACTGATGGTATGATAACAAGACCAGACAGGCGTTACTCATGGTCTTGAGGGCCTTTATATAGGGTAACTTCAACCTTATCTATTTAATAATAATTCAATATTGAATGAAGGACGATAATTCACTAGAAGGCATGTTATCAGAGGTATTGCACCTTATAACAGGCAATAAGATACTGGATGTAGGCACGGGATTTGGAATCGTCGTAAGTAAGTTGATGGAGAGATCCGACACCCAGGTCTATTCAGTTGATCCAGAAGCATGGTCATTTGCCTCTCTGCATAGTGCCTATGAGAGGCATATTAAATCGGGCCGCCTGAACCTTGTTGAATCCAGGATTGAAGACTTGAATCTTGGCAACGATGTTTTCGATACCTCCATTGCAATAGCATCTCTGCACCATCTCAGGGATCCTGTTCTCGGTATCAAGAAAATGGAAAAACTGACCAGGGGAAGTATTATTATAACAGACTGGAACGGGGCGTCTGCTGGAATCCATAACCCGCATTCAAGGGATGATCTGGCTGAAAAAGAGAGATCTTTGAAGAAACATGCGAAAGAAGCAGGCTACTCCGTCTTCGATCACAAGTACTGGTATATGCTGCATAAAAGAATTGAAAAATGATATTTTTTTTGATTTTATGAGGTCTTTATCTCTGTGAATTATGTCACGCCGACCCTAACCTTTCTGTAAAGCAGCACAGCGATTGCTACCATGACTATGGTTTCAATAAACGTGACAAGAAGCTCCACAAGAGTTGTCGTTGTAACTGTTGAAATGTATCCCGCCCTTACAACATCTGCAATGTATGTTAGTGGATTAACGTAGAAGAGAACCTTTAATGCCTCAGGTGTTGCTGGCGTGATGGGATAGAATACGGTGCTCGCGAAATCAACCAGGAATATTATAAGAATTGTTAAGCTGTTGTATGCCTGGTTGGACTTCACTTTTGCGGCAATTGCAAGAAACATGCAGCCGAAGAAAAGGCTTCCAAGCGAAATGCTTACAACAATGAGACCGACTCCCATCAATGATACAGCGGTATAGTCTAGGAATGCTTCTGATACGAGCATCATGATACCGGACCCAATGAATCCAAATACAAGCGTTGTGAGAAGAATACCAAAAAGATACTCTGCTCTTGTATATGGGCTGCTGAGTATCTGCTCAAACATGCCGTATCTCCTGTCAGACCAGAGGAGACCGCCTGCTACAATTCCTGCGGTCGCAGTTTCGAAGGCAGCGATTCCCGGCGAGAGGAACTCCTTGTAGTTTATCGATGTGGTACCGACAGGTATCTGGCTGATGAGTGTACCGAACATGTATCCCATGAAAACCAGGTATATTGTTGGCATCAGAACAAGAAAGACGAGGGTACCAGGATCTGTGTTGACTCTTACATTCCTGATCATTAGCCTGTAAGAATTTACGATATTCATTCAGACCCTCCTACAATCGTGCTTATGAACACATCCTCAAGTGAAACCGCCCTGACATTAAGCCACTCGATCTGAACGGACTCAGCCACTGCCAGCTTGATAATTTCCTGCATGGTTTCCTGTGTGTTCTCTGTCACGATCCTGTAAGGCAACCCGCTCTCAAATGGAGGTTCCACCCTTCCGGAAGATACTTTTGAAAACATGGATTCCGCTCCTGCCTGACCTCCTCCAATCTTTACCTCGACAGTCTTCAGGCCATTATAGCCAGTCTTCAGGGCATCTATAGTGTCGCTTGCCAGGATCTTGCCATTATTCATTATTGCAACTCTTTGGCAAAGATAGTCTGCTTCCTCAAGGTTGTGTGTTGTGAACAGCACGCTTAGCCCATCTTTTGTCAGGTCCTTGATCATATTAAGTATGTTTCTCCTGGCAATTGGATCGAGCCCTGAAGTTGGCTCATCTAGGAAGAGCAGATCCATGTCATGCATAAATTCCCGGGCCACCTGAACCCTTCTTTTCTGGCCGCCGGAAAGATCCCACATTCTCTTTTTTCTTACGTCTGTAAGTTCGAATGTATTTAAAAGCGATTCACGCTTTTTATCGCGTTCGGACTTGCTGACTCCCCAGATGAAACCATAGACATCGAGAGCCTTTTCAACAGTTGTAAAATCAAAAGACTCATCCTGCAGTACAACGCCTATTCTTTTTCTAATATGGTTTCCCGCCGTACTAGGATCCATCCCTAACACCTCGACGGATCCTGAAGATCTTTTCAGGAGAGTGGAAAGAATCCTTATGGTTGTTGTTTTGCCAGCACCATTCCTGCCAAGCATTCCGAACACCTCTCCTTCTTTTACAGAAAAGCTGATACTATCAACAGCATATTTTCTGCCATCGTAAGTGTATTTGAGATCCTGAACTTCAATTGGATAACTGGTCAACTCTAAAACCTCGCTCAACATTGGATCTTAATAAAAATAGATTTTGATAAGCAGAATCAATACAAACTTCAACGATGATATTTATCGTTCCACCAAAAACACTCTTCATTGGAATATGATTAGATTTTGGAGAAACGGGAGATGTACAAAATAAGAGCATAGTAAAAAGTCTATGATAACGTTAAAGACTTACAAGGTTATTAACAAGTAAGATAATTAAGCTAAGACGATAGCAATGCGACCGCAGTTCCTGCAATTCGATAATCTGGATTCATTAAGAGATTACTGGGCGGTTTCAGATATTCATGAGCCAATTCTAAACGAGAGAGACTTCTCAAGCATTTCAGAATTAGTAGCTGAGTATTATCGTGAAGCCAGATCTTCTGATGAAAAATATACATATGTGGTGGAACTTGCGCGGGGCGTAGATATAAGGAAAGTTGCGTTCGAGATATGTGCTCGACTCGTAAAAGATGGATTCGTGGCACTTTTACCAAGCACGTCGAATTCAGTTGGTGAGGATTTAATCGGACAGCACAAAAAACCTTTTGGATTGGTTATAGACCCGAAGTCTAATTTTACAAACGATTCTGGAGATTATTCGGAAAAACTTAACCGTACATTGAATGAAGGAATTCTTCATAAAAGCTTCTCATTCCCGGTTCTATTTCTTAAGTTTCAATCGAAACCAAATCTTGCTGCGGAGAAGAAGATATATTCAATGAAGTTGCCAATTGATAAAAATCATAATACTATAAAATTATGGTCACTGCCTATACTATTATTTGTCGCGGGAATTGTAATCTATTATAATGTACAAACGATTTTTTTATTTATTGATCCAGGTTTATATGTAATAATAAAGCCGCAGCAATTTGTAACTCTAGAGAACATTACATTCATCATTTCATATGCATTAATTACAATAGGTATTGTAGGCGTTGTCATTTCCGCTTATATTGATAAATTTCAATCACTGTCCAAACCAGAAATTATTGCAAGCGTTTTGCTATTCTTTCTCTTTTTATTTATGATGTTTCCACACTACACTCTCATTTTTCCTCTGACGTACAGTCCACCCCCTCTCCAGCGAGGGATAACCAATCTAGTCCCGTCTAGTTTATTGGAGCCCTTTGCTTATTATTTATCACAGGTTTTGGTTTCACCATTCTGGTTGGATACCTGGAAAGGTCAGATATTCCTTTATTCAGCAATCTTCTTGTCTATATCAATCGCTTTTTACATAATTTTAGGTCTAAGGGAAAATCTTAGAGTTTCAGTAATTTATATAACGTTTGTGGCATTGAATGTGATATTCTTTAGCTTAACGGATGCTATTTCGCCCCTTTGGAGTTTAGCCTATTCTGGCTCACCGAACCAGGAAGCTTTATTGGCACTAATTATAATGTCTTTCATTACATATTTCACGAATTTGGTAGTACCTGTAACATGCCTATACTATTTATTTAAGAAGAGCTAACGCTCCAATCCGCAATTGAATCGTGAAGACCATTGGTAATTAAGGTCTGCTTTCATCTCTACTGATCGCATATGCTGTCCAGATTTGATACACATTTAGAAAAGTAGATTTTTTGGTAAGTTCATATAGAAAGAAATGGATACCTCTCTAAATGAAAATATCTTTCAGGTTGATGGCAGCGTCATACAGGAGAGACGATGTCGCCGTGGAATTATTTGGCCGGACCAGGGAAGGGAAATCGGTCACGGCTCTTTATAAAAACTTCAAGCCATATTTTGATCTTATCGATCCTCCAGACTCCTACATCAACGAGTTAAGGAAATCAGAGGAATTCGTGAAGGCGGAAGACAAGGCACTCTGGGTTGATGGACGGAACAGAAAGATCAAGAGAATATACATAAAGTCGCCATGGAAAGTTCCCGAATTCAGATCGTCATCGCCTGTTGACGTTCTCGCCGCCGATATACCTTTTCATCATAGGTTCATCTACGATCTTGATCTGGGTGCCTGCGTTGAAGCGGATGGTTTCGAGGAACCCGAAGAAAAGAAGAAGTTCACTACCGATATAGTGCTTACTGCGGATTCGGTCAAGAGCACTGATGATTATAGTGTATCAGCGAAAATTTTCAGTTTTGATATTGAAAATATAATAGAAACGAAGCAAATCCTTGTGATTGGATGGTCAATGGCTCATGGAGATGAGAGAAGCACCGGAAGTTTTACCGGGAATGAGCGTGACATATTGACACAATTCAAAAGTTTCGTGAATCGCGAAGATCCAGATATCATTATAGGGTACAACATCGACGGGTACGATCTTCCTCTGCTTGCCGAAAGGATGAAAGCAAACAATATAAGGGCTGATTTTGCAAGAGATTTTTCATCTCCTCACAGGGTGCAGGATAGATACTGGAGAATGCATGGCAGGATCATAAGCGATGTATGGTGGAATGTGAAAAAATATCTGCACCCGAAGTCAGAGACCCTAAATGCTGTCTCTCGCGAGCTCTTGAATGAGGGCAAGGACAATATCAATCGCCTGAAGATAAAAGAGGAATGGGAAAACCGCCAGGGTGAGGTCGTAAAATACTGCATCAAGGATGCTGACCTCACTCTCCGGATATACGAGAAGCTTCGAGTAGTCGACAGGAACATGTTCATGTCCACGGTGACAAAGCTGCCGCTTGATGACGTGACAAACGGAGGTACCAGTAACTACGTTGATTCAATACTCATCCGGGAAGCGGACAGGAAGAACATCGGGGTCAAGCTGACATACCGGGTAGACAAGACCGCTCCCATAGAAGGCGGATATGTCAGATCAATCGGTGCAGGTCTTTATTCAAACGTCGTGGTGCTGGACTTCAAAAGCATGTATCCATCAATGATTATCAAGTACAACATATGCTTTACAACTCTGAGCCCAGATGGAAAGATAACTGCACCAAACGGCGTGCATTATCTTGATAGAAGCCAGAAGGAAGGCCTGATTCCCAAGATTCTGCAGGATCTGATGCGGGAGCGGGACGAGGTTAAGAAGATGGTCAAGAATGCATCATCCGAAGCGGATCGGGATTACTACGATGGTGTACAGGGCGCAATAAAGATACTGATGAACACATTCTACGGAGTGCTGGCTTCATCTTTCTACAGATTCACTAATCCTGAAATCGGGTCTTCCGTGACTCATTATGCCCGGAACACCATCCAGAATGTTATGGACAAGCTTGAGAGAAGCGGTCACAGGGTAATATACGGGGACACGGACTCCGTCTTCATAGAATCAGGAAAGTCCAGCGTCGATGAAACTGTAAAATTTGGGGAAGAACTAAGCAAGCGCCTTTCTGCGGAGGAGGGCATACTGCTTGACTTTGAAAAGGTCCTCGATCCATTCTTTTCCCACGGAGCCAAGAAGCGATACGTTGGCAGGATCGCTTATCCAAAAGATCAGGAGGGCAAGATCCTTATAAGGGGATATGAGGTTCGCAGGACAGATTCATTCGATCTCCAGAGCGAATCGCAATCAAAAGTTTTTGAGTTCATAATGAACCGTGATCCTGAAGGTGCTGTCGAATACGCTAAAGATATCATTTCTAAAATATCGAGGGGCGATCCAACAATACCGATACAGAAGCTTGTCATTTCGCGATCAGTGAGGGACGAATCGGAATACGCCAATTCCGACTCTCTTGCTAATGTCAGAATTGCAAGGAAGCTCAAGGAAATGGGCGAAACTTTCGTATCCGGAATGAAGGTTTCCTGGATTGTGACAAACAGCAAGAAGTCCCCCCAGGAAGTCGAACCCTATATTGAGGGACAGCCATTTGAATATACACCCGACTGGCTATATTACTCGAAAAGGGTCAGTGAAACACTTAACAGGATACTTGAGGGTTTTTCATTAAACGTTCTTTCCGACGCGAGAGGAGAAGCAAAGATCAAAGATACTGACGAATCAAAAAAGATCAGGTCGCTGGACAGCTTTTGAAGGTGAATTCGTTGGAATATCTGGATTCCTGGAACACGCTGGCAGCACTTGTAATAATTTCCGGCAGTATCCAGATCTCGAAAGAATATGCTTCCCGGCTTGGGGATCCTGTCGACAGCGGCATATTTCTCAGATCTATAGGCATGCAGAAAGGACAGAACGCTGATTACAGGGCTTCAATAGAAGGATCAAGCCTGGCTGTGCATCTGGTTGAATATGAAGATAGCTTTGAACTTCACCTGGACAGATTCGATCCATCAAAGAATCTATTGCAGCACCTGGTTTTTGACTATCTTCCAAGCATGGGGAGCAGGCTGTTGCAAAGACGCAGATGAAGCCTGAAAACTCACTGCAGCTTGTAATACTCTGAAGGATCTATCACGTTCAACTCCACACCGTCCATGAACTTACGCGCGTTCCTGCATGCGTTTAAGACAGCTTCGTTGAAATCGCCCGGAACTTCGCTGCCCTCATGCGGCGTGAATATGCAATTTTCTGGTACCTCGTCAACTATAGCAGGTTCGTTCCACCAAACATCTGTGGCATAGATTTTTTCGGGGAATCGCTTAAGATACCAGTAAATATCAGCCTTATTGACCACTTCTGCCTTTGAAATATTTACAATCAGGTTGCCGTTGAACATGTTGAGTGCATCGCTGTTAACAAGCCCCCGGGTCGAATTTGTAAGAGGCAGGCAAATTACCATGATATCAGACTGTGCGATCAGCCTGGCCGCTGATGCCGCAAACTGATCAACGTTTAGATCATCCTTCTGCGTTCTGGTGAAGGCAATAACATTCATCTGAAAAGCCCGCGCTATCTTTGCAATCCTCGAACCAACCTCACCATATCCAAGTATGCCTATGGTCTTGTTTTTCAGTGTCTGCACTGGTTCCTTCTTAAAAATGCGCTTATGCGTTCTGAGATTGTGGTAAAATATCTTCTTTACGGCGGGAAGGATAAGTGCAAAAGTCTGCTCAGCAGCAGAATCCGCAAAGGCACCGGGGTTGTTGCATACCTTTACCTGAGTAGGAATATCCCTGAGGTTTAGGTTATCCAGGCTCGCATATATGCTCTGGATCAGTCTCGTATTGGAGTTGATAGCATACTTGGTTGCCACTATCTGCACGTCACCACTACCGTCACGGTCCACTGTAACAGACTCTCCAAGAATTTCTGCACACTTCTTGAGGAGATCTGCATCAACGTTAAATGTTATAGATACTGGCATTTTGATTCAGTCAGCGAAGGGTTATTTAGAGTCTGTTCATAAACATATCTTTCGCGTATACATCTATCTGAGCCATAATCTTGCTCAAATCCTATTAAATCTATCACAAATGATACTAATACCAAGCTGTATATTACCGTTGCAATATAATGTCAGAAAACCTTCAAGCATTGAGTGAAAGACAGATGCGTGTACGATATTACATGTTGCTAAAGAGGCTGAATACTGACTTTCTCATCGGCGAGATAGCAATTGCAGTAATTGGGCAGATACTATTCAATTCTGTCAGTGCAGCTTACCTATGGCTCATCCCTTTACTTATTGTTTTAATAGCTTTCTTGGCTCATTCCTATCTCATATCACTGGCTGTGAGAAAATACAGGAACATACGCCTAAGCATAGGCGAAAGCGCCAGATCAATCCTCGCGATTCTTATATTTCCACTCGCGGTTATGTTATCCCTCCATGTGCCCGCACTGATTCACATTTCGCCCGGGTATCTGGGACTAATTGTAGGCATATGCATTGCCACAATTGGATCTATTGCTTTCTATCTGATTCCGGGTATCCGTGAGATCAGGATATTGAAAAAACGCTCTAATTACAAACTCCTTGACGAGACAAAGCTTAATGCTCTGAGGGCAAGGTTTCCAGAGCCAATGCGGGATGCCCTTATCGTTGTTACCAAAAACAAGGGGAAATATTTCGCCAATGCATTTACCATCGGTTACAGGAAACCTATCATACTAGTCACAGAATATTTAGAATCTAGCCTGACCATCGACCAGCTCTCTGCCGTAATATCGCACGAGCTTGGTCACTATGTCCATGGAGATAGTCTGATACTAAGAAGGGAATATACCACTTTTGTTCTATTATATTTTAACCTGCTTGTCATTATATCATTCTTTTTGCCCGTTATCTTGATCCTTTTTTATCTTGTTGCTTATATTGCGTTCTATATCATCACACTGTACTCTGCCAGGAAGCAGAGAAAAATGGAATTGAATGCAGATCTTTTTGCCGCGAGATCGGGTCTTGCCAACGAGTTACGTTCGGCTCTGACAAGAGTTGACGATCTTAACTTCATACCTTCAGATATACCAGAAAGCGTCGGTAACTCACATCCAAGCACACTTCTCAGGATCAACTGGCTTGATCAGAATAATTATTAGTTGCATGTCGGGTTGTTGCAGGAACAGAATAAGATTTTATCCCCTGATTAAATGATCCGCTGTGTTGGACGCTTTGATTGTAGGTGCTGGCCCCTCCGGGTCCTATCTTGGGCATCTCCTTGCCGAGAAGGGCTTCAACGTGAAGATACTGGAAGAGCACCGTGAAGTTGGCCGCCCTGTCGAGTGTACCGGTCTAGTTTCCGAGAGGGTGTTCAGGATGGCCAGGTCAAGGTCCAAGGTCAACAGCGTGTCCGGCGCAAATGTTTTCTTCCCGAACGGAAAAAGCATTCATATTGCAAAGGGCGAGAAGACCATCGTTATGGACAGGGATCAGTTCGACAAGGATGTAGCTGCTATGGCAATCGGCTCAGGATCTGATTTCTCAATACATTCAAAAGCAATTGCGGCAATGGTAAACGATGAGGGAGCATCTGTAACTTATAGGGAGGATGGAGAAAAGAAGGAGATCAAGGCAACCATGGTGATCGGAGCAGACGGGATAAACAGCCTTGTCAGAAAAGACCTTTTCTCGGCAAGACCTGGGAGGGTAATTTCATGCTACCAGGTGGATTCTGCGGCAGAGATGGAGGACCAGGACAGCGTGAACGTTTATGTTGGATCCGATTCATCCAGCGGATTTTTTGGATGGGCAACACCTAGCGGAAAGCTTACCAGAATCGGGGTGGGAAGCTATCATTCTCCAGCATACAGGTATTTCCTCAAGATAAACGAGAAATTCGGGAGAGACAAGATAGTCGGCATAAACGGCGGAAGCATCCCTGTCCAGTATCTTAAGAAAACGTATGGTAACAGGGCATTGCTTGTCGGCGATGCTGCAGGTATAGTAAAGCCATTAAGTGGAGGTGGAATATATACTGGAATGGTTTCTTCAATTCATGCTGCGAAGGCAATTGAATCAGCTTTTGAGGCAGAAAACTTCTCTGAAAAACAGCTTTCATCTTATCAGAAGGCTTGGAAACATGAACTTGGACGGGAACTCTGGTTTGACGGTATGATCCACAGATTGTTCGGCGGCATAAGCGACAGAAAATTCAACGCACTTTATGATGTGCTAGCCACTCCTGAAAGTATAAACATCATCAATGGAACAGGCGACATAGACTATCCATCGAAGGTCGTAATATCACTTTTCCTCAAGAGGCCAGGGCTCGTTTCAAGAATGCTTTTCACGAGATAATGTCAAAGAATCTTTACTACTCGATATTTCTGCTGCTTGTTACCTTTTTCTGGGGTGTTACTTTTCCGCTTATCAAGGTATCGCTGCAATACATCAGCCCGTTACCATTCCTGGCCCTCAGGTTCTCCGTATCAACGATAATAATCCTTCCATTTATCATAAGAAACAGGCAATTCAGGGACAGGAAAGCAATGATATATGGATTCTGGGCTGGTTTCTACCTTATGCTTGGATATGTCTTTCAGACGATAGGTCTTCTTTACACCAGTGCAGGCGCCTCCGGGCTTATAACTGGCCTATATGTAGTGATCCTGCCGCTTATCTCTATAGTTTACCTGAAAACACGGGTGAGCAGGATCATAATCATATCTTCCATAATTGCTTTCACCGGGCTGATCATAATGTCCACAGGCGCTTTCTCTGGTGCGCTCGGATGGTTTGGAGATATATTGACAATGATATGTGCATTCGCTTATGCTGCGAACCTCGCTTATCTTTCAAAGAGGGCAGCCGAATTTGATAGCTATGTTTTCAGCTTCTACCAACTCTTGATGGTTGCCGTTTTCTCTGCATTGGCGATACCCTTTATTCCTGGTGAACAGTTCTTGCTTAACGCATATGTGATATTTACGATTCTTTTCACAGCGATATTTGCCGGTGTTCTTGCAATATTTGTCACAACAAAGGCAATGATCTATGTGGAGCCGTCTGTTGCAGGAATCATTTTCGTCGGAGAACCAATATTTGCGGCTCTTACTTCTGTGTGGCTGATAAATGAACACCTTTCCCTGTATACCATCATAGGGGGAACAATCATGATGGTAGCAATATTCATCGTAACAATAAGCAAGTACGTGGAAAACCGCAGTGCAGCCTTAGTTTCCAGACTGCCCGAGACCTGATCGGACGTCAATGGCAACGCCGCGCCTGAAATACCTCATTTCCTTTCCGGAAACAGTCGCTTTTCCTATTGCAACGAGTTTTCCGGATTGATCTACCACTAGCGTATCATTCCCTGGAACAATTTCCTTGTCTGATCTGACTATGAACTTGAAAAACACGTTTTTTCCCTGAAGGTTGAATTCCCTGCTTTCGTCTGATACCATTACCCTGCACTTCATTCCAGGCAGAGCGATGTCAAGCAATTTCGCTCCAGCTGAAGTGAATGTAAGCAAGCCGTCGCTTGCTCTAAGCGTTGCGATAAGGTCTTCACCATAAGAAACAGTCCTGATGCGATCCGTCTTCCTTGAGGTCCTGATTGCACATTCATCCGGAAATATCATGGAAGAGTTATCTGTGGAAAACTGGTATCTCGCAATCATCCTGATTTTCTCAAGATCAAAGCGCCTCTTTCCTTGTGGCACATCAAGGCCACGTCGATCCCTCATCACGTTTATAGGCCTTCCTGGAAAAATCCTTGAAAGCGTTGCAAGCATATTGCTTTCATCTCCACGGGTGGATGAAATGCTCTGCTGGACAGGATACGTATCCCACATTTCTATTGGTACGGGAATGCCATTCCAGTTCTTCACGAAAATAGCGTTCGAGTTTTCGTACGCATGAACAAGGTCTGATTCGAGCGACAGCACCGGGGAGACCAATGCATCGTCCACTATCACTATCTGCTCATCCCTTCCTGCAATCTCCGCCAGGCAGAATTTTCTCAACCTCGAGTATATTGGATCCTTCCTATCCTCATTATCGGCATAAAAGAAAGGCGCCTTGCGTGAATAAGATTCGAAGTTTATTACATCTTTGTAACCAAGGAACTTCAGGTAGGCATCCATCAGGTATGGATGTGACCTTACCTTTCCCTTAACGTATCTCCTGAGAGACTGTTCTGCTATCCTCTGCTTGATCTCGGATATCTCCGAAAAGATTGCAAAGAGGTTATGTGTTGCCAGTGCCTTTGTTTTCTCTTCCTTCTCAAGATCTCTAAGCTCATTTATCGTGTATCTGTCAGCGAGCGGGCTCCAGGCCGGTATCCTTTCCAAGTCCGAGAGATCCACGGTACGGTCGGGCAGAAGAATGCGATCATCCCTTGCGTATTTGATGTAAGAAGCAGAATCGAACATATCCACTCCGGCGAGAACAGACAGAGCAAGGAACATGGGATGACCTCCGCCGAAAAGGTGAATTGGTTTTGAAAAATCTGCATTCATCTTTGCGGAATGTATTGCCGAGACGAGGTTCACATATGAATACGATTCGAGCATGGGCACAACGCCTCCAATAGGCAGATACTTGACTGCTGAACTGCTCATGATCCTGGCTGACCTTCTCCTCAACGAAGGATAAACGGATCCCTGTATGGTGCCGGCATATATTGTTCCGTCATCCTTTATTTCATGCGTTCGCCTGTACGTTTCCTCGACTGCATATTGTGCCCTGGAAAAACCGTCATCAGGCGTCGAGAAGATATCAAGAATCGTGCATATGTCGCTTCCGATACTCTTCTGGAAAACTAGCATATCCTTGTTGTTGTATTCGATGCCGCCGTATACAAAGGACTGGAATGTTCCCGAATCGGTCATAATCGGGCCGTCGAATCCGATAAGCGAATGGACCCCTTGTTTGAGAGCCTTCTCTGCAAGTTCCGGTGTTCTCTTGATGATATAGCTGTTTGTGATAAGAGCCTGCATTCCAAGCTTTCTCATCTCACCTGGCGAGAGCACAATGATGTTTGGGTTAACTACAGGCATTACTCCGGGCGTTTCTATTATTCCATGAGGCGTCTGGAATCTTGCTATCCTGGCAAGCCCATCCCTGTCGATAATTTCAAATGTTCCATTTTCAGCCAAGTGTAAGCACCGTCACTCCTCATAGTAAAAATTACCCGTGGATTTCTGCTCACGGTCCAGTGCACTTCCTACCTTGTTTATCCTGGGACGGTTTGTGATCTTGTCCCTTCTGAATGTGATGCCGACCGTCTTGAGGAAAGTGTTCATGCCATTCTTCATTGGAAGAGGGCCCTCCGACATACCAAATTTGCCAGGTTCGCCATTGAAAACAATAAGGCTGTCTGATACAAGATCGATGAAATAAATATCGTGATCGATCACAATTGCGCTCTTCCTGTTCCTTTCCATAATTTTCTTCAATATCTTTGCAGCTTCCATCCTGTATGCAGAGTCAAGGTGCGCTGACGGTTCATCCAAAAGATACAGATCCGCATCAATAGCGAGATTCAGTGCGATCGAAAGCCTCTGAAGTTCACCACCGGAAAGCTCCTGTACATTTTTCAGCATTATCTCTTCAATGCCAAGCGGGTGGAAGATCTCTGCCTTCACGAAGGTATCCGTGAATTTCTCCTTCAGCGCCAGCATGAGCATATCCTGGCATGTTCCGTCGAAATTGGTTGAAATATATTGGGGCTTATAAGCAATCTTCATGTTCTTGTCTATCTCGCCTGAATCGGGCTGCATCTCGCCGGCCAGGAGACGCGCAAATGTTGTTTTACCAAGCGCATTTCGGCCAAGACAGCCGACGATCTCTCCGGAATGAATCTTTCCTTCATTCACTGAAAGGGAAAAACCATTGAATTCCTTGGTTAGACGGGACCACTTAGATACTTCGAAACCGCTCTCGTACCTGTGCATTGATCTTGACTCAAACTTGATTTCATCCGGCCTTATCCTTATGTTCTCTTCTCTCAGGAAGCCGGATAGGAATGAATTAATGGCTCTGCTTGACGTTCTGACTTCGGTTATGACACCATAGGCTCCCGGCGTTCCATATACTATGTGAACATTTTCCGCTATCCAGTCCATAAGGGCAAGATCATGCTCCACTATCATCACGTTTTTTTCCTGCGCAAGAGATGATATTATCTCCGCCACCTTAAGGCGTTCTCCAACATCAAGATAGGAAGAAGTTTCATCAAAGAGGTACGTGTCCCCTTCCCTGATTACGGAGGCAGCGATCGCCATCTTCTGCAGTTCACCGCCTGAGCACTCCCTAACATCCTTGTTCAGTGAATTTTCGAGAGAAAGCTTCTTTATCATCTCATCGAGCTTCCCGTTTTCCTCTGTTTTCTTAAGTATGCTGCCTATTGTTCCGCTAACTACTTTTGGTATCTGATCCACGTACTGGTTTTTTAGAATAACCTTGTTCTTTCCCGCGTACAGATCCTTGAAATACTTACCCATGATATTATTTGAGAACTTTTCCAGTACTGCATCTACGTCGCCGGGTTTGTCATACTTGCCGAAGTTCGGTACTGTTATTCCGCTGAGTATGTTCAGCGTTGTGGTCTTCCCGGTTCCGTTCTGTCCAAGTATGCTTGTAACTTTTCCCTTGCTCAACGTAGGATAGAAATAAAGCCGGAACTGATTCTCGCCATACTGATGAAAAGCTTCCTTGTTCAATTCATCAGGCAATGTGATTATCTTTATGGCGTCGAAGGGACATCTCTTGACGCAGATACCGCACCCGATGCACAAAGATTCTGTTATTACAGGCTGTTCATTTTCAACAGGGAATTCTATAGTAGGTATGCCGCTTCTAACTGGAGGGCAATAAAATCGGCACTCATGATTGCATTTCTTCGGGTGGCATTTCTCCTTCTCCAGGATTGCAACATGCATTTGCAATCACTGCGTGGGTTTCCAAAAATCCTCTGGCATCTGGTCGTAAATCTGAAAATCCTCGGACTCCTCAACCAATTTTTCCTCTACCTTGAATTTTGAGAGAACTTCTATCTTGTTAACATTCAGGATCCAGTAATGGATTCTCCATTCCCTGCCATCGTAGAGAGTTGTTTCTTCTCTCTCGGTCTGAAGAACCCCTATATCTTCCATTGTGTAGAAGGCATCCCTGTCCTCGGGTTCAAGCATATTATCGATAACCCTATCGTTATATCCAAAAAAGTTAATGAGGTGTTCGGCAGCATCTATAGCCTCATCGCTGCTCATTCTCCTATTCTGGAGGCTCAATCCCTTGCTTATCGCAGTAGATAGCTTATAGATATCAGTAAAATGTCTGTTGGACGAGTCATTATTTGTAGTTTTAGTAACGTTCTTCATAAAACACCATTTAGTGATCTTTATTAGCCACACGTTAGTGCAAAAACATTTATAAGGTTATTGTGGAATTTTCGTTATGTTCTCTCAAGTCATATACATTGAGACAGGAAGTCTGAATATTATGGTTTTACCGCATCAATTCCTGCCCAAAGTTAGAAACATTTAATACCCATAGGCATACTGGAAGAGACCAAATAGCGC
>JBMFWM010000010.1:0-36808 GCA_049965275.1 Thermoplasmata archaeon
ACCTATACCGATTTAACCTTATACGAATACATTAATAAAAGTTTTTCCTTCATTGACCCGAGTGTAATATGAAGATGATAGCTAATAAATTGTGCTTGATCCAAAATCCCATAATCGCCATAGACACACTGTAGCAGGCTCTGAAGTGTCCGGGGATAAGACTATTAGGGCTTTGCCGGCGTAGGCATTGACAGATCCCTCTGCAGCGTGTTGATATTTACCAGCAGTGCTTCGGTGGACTCAAAACGGAATCCCATCTTGGAGTATATGACGAAATGATCCTTCCTCTTCCCCCGCATCCATGGAACTTCTCTCGATTTCGCTGATAGATCTTCAATGGAATCCCTGAGCAGTGGCGCCCTGGTCCAGTGCGTGTCGACAAAATATGCATCAAGTGTCTCCTTGTCCAGTGCTACAATGTCTATTTTGGATGTTTCGCCTTTCCAGGTGTAATAGAGCAATTGCCTTTCCCCCCCTATAATATAGTCATGAAAATGCTGGAAGCATATCCCAGTGAAGGTTCGTGCCGTGTGCCTTTCAAGATCTATGTGAATCGCGTTCCTGACTTCCTGTAGCCTGCCAAGCTCAAGCATGCTCATGTTTGGTTTCATGAATGAGAACCAGAACCTGGTAAAATTGTCGCTTATGGAGAAAGATGCCCTCGTTCCTGCTGGCTTGTCCGTGAGCATGCTGCTCTTCTGGATTATTGCGTACCTGGATTCCAGAAGCCTGAGCTCCGACTGGATTTCCCTCTTTGCGATTCCCGTCTCTGTTGAAAGTTCCTCAAGCGTTTTTGACCCATATCCCATGTGCTGCAGAATATCAAAGACCTTGTACCTGTTTTTCACTCCGGAAAGAAGCTTAAATTTAGCGTAATTGTAGAGATAGCTTGATCTGTTCAGGATATTCTCTTCGATATTCCTCTCCAGGTTCAACCTTGGATTGAAGTGCATGAGGGAATGAGGGCTTCCACCGAACACTGAATAGACGCTTATCGCTTCTTCAGGCGTAAGACCTGACAGAAGAGGAAGAGTCTCCGCATAAGACAGATCTCCAAGTACCATCCTTTCGGTTGCCCTGTTAAAAATTGAGTTTGAAGACCTCAACTCGGCTGGTCCAGGGATAACAGGGCTCGACATAACCAGTATGACAGTAACGTTCTGCGAAGGGGGAAGAGAATCCCACCAGGAATTGAAATCAGACACGAACCTTCTTGACTGATTCACGATATCCTGGAATGCGTCGATGACCAGCAGCAACCCCTGCATTACCGACTCATCCTTTATAATTTGAAGAATATCTGCATAAGTCTCGGGAGTCTTGGCTGCCTTTCCTATTCCGGAAGCAACAATCTGGGACCAGAATGATCGCACGATACCTTTCTCACCATACCCATTCGGTATCAGGTAGATGGATCTGCATGTTGACATGAGTTGGTTGACCAGTTCAGTTTTACCCGACCCCACTGCGCCCGAAAGTGTAAGGAGTTTCTTTCCGCCCTTCATGTGCAGCTTTTTCAGATGATCTAATTCATACAATCGACCCAGAAACATATAAATAACATGAGATAACAGCATAATACGATTTCGCTCATAAGTCCAAGTGTCTGAGCTGATGCATATCGTGAAAGCTTATGATAACCGGCTAAGGATAATAAAAACAGAAATGGAAAAAATGAGACCTCAGTCCCCTACGTATATAATGCTTGATCCGTTGTAGTCAAAGCCGACTTCTACTTCCCTAAGCTCGTGAAGCGCCTCTTTCACCCTGGATCTCCTGTCGGGATCGACGATGAAGAGAAGAAAACCGCCGCCGCCAGCACCGACCAGCTTGCCTCCATACGCTCCTGCCTTGATCCCCCTTTCATATAAAGCTGAAATAGAATCACTTGAGATCCCGTCTGCCAGGCCTGATTTAAGTTTCCAGTTCTCATCAACCAGTCTTCCAGCCTCCTCGAGATCGCCTTTGTTGAGGGAACGAGGGAATTCCTCGGCAATCTGGACCATTCTTTCGTAACTCTTGATATTCTGGTGCATGCCCTGGGACTGCTTCCTGTGTATCTCGGTAGATGCCCTTGTCTTGCCCGTATACAGAAGAAGGATCGCAGACTGCAGTTGCTGGAGTTCGGCCTGTTTCATTATAATGGGTGTTACCTTCACAGATTCATCTGGCTGGAAAGCGAACGACCTGACTCCGCCGTATGCGGCAATATACTGATCCTGTTTGCCACCTGGCTCCCGCAGTATCTCCCTTTCAATCTTGACCGCTTCCTGCGCAAGTGTGGAAGCAGAAGCGAACTGCCCGATATAGGAGTGCAGGGCATGCAGGAGGCTCACAAGGAACGTGCTGCTTGAGCCAAGGCCTGTTCCCTGCGATGGAATATCCGATATGCTGACTATTTCTATCCCACCATCTATCCCAAGGTATTTCAGTGCTTCCCTTACAGTGGGGTGCTGTATCTCATCTACAGTGCCGACGATTTCTGTCTTAGAGTAGCTCACCCTTATCTGCGAATCAAATTTCTTGTTTACAAGTACGAAGATGTATTTGTCGATGGCAGCTGAGACGCATATTCCCGGACCATGAGATCGGTAAAAATCCGCAATATCCGTACCACCTCCAACGAATGTTATCCGGAGCGGGGCCCTGGCCATATACATTGAATTTTCTATCATTTCGCACCATAATACTTTGCAAGCGTATGGAGACCTGAATCAAGGTCTATCTTTGCCTTGAAGCCAAGCTTCCTGCTCGCCTTTGTGATATCGGCAAGCGTCTCCATTACATAGTTCTTGACCGGCATTTCAATATATTTAGCCCCTATGCTGGTTCCAAGCAGATCGTTTATCTTGTCCACCAGCTCATTCAGAGAATAATTTACACCGGAGCCTACGTTGTAAACTTCGAAGCCTTTCGATGCTGAAGCTTTAAGCAGCGCATCCACCACGTCAGTGACGAAGACAAAGTCCCTTCTCTGTGTTCCATCGCCGTATATCACGGGCTTCTCATTCTTCATCATTGCCTTCATAAACTGGGTCGCCAGGTTGGCATAACCTTGCTTTGAATCCTCATGATAGCCATAGACAGAGAAAAACCTCATAGCAGACACATTCAAGCCATATAACTTGTAGTAGAGTTCGGATAAGCGCTCTGCCCCTATCCTTCCTTCTGTATAGAAATCGGTGACTCCTGGAATAACATCCTCCCTGTGGGGTGGCTTTATCCCGTTATATATGGAAGATGTTGAAGAGAAGACAACAGGGCAGTCGTTCTTCCTTGCAAGCTCAAGAACCGATATCATTCCATCTATAACCTCTGCCACAAGATGCGGATTCTCCCTGTACATTGGAGAGGCGGAATAGAAACCAAGATGGTAGATGCATGAGACTTTATCCTTTATTTCGCCTATGTTCTTGGCATCCTTCTTCAGGAATTTTACACCGGATTTTTCCGGTCCAGAAATATTGTCCCTTGATCCCGTGTGCAGGTTGTCGAGAACGATTACTGAATTATCCTTGGAAAGGGCTTCGACGAGGTTGCTGCCTATGAAGCCAGCACCACCTGTTACTATTACGCTAGAATTTGTCATTTCATGGGGCTTATCGTTAAGGTTAATAAAAAAATAATGGCAGTATTGTACGGGAGTAATGGTTCTTCGCCATATGCCGCATTATTCACGAAGTGATTGTCGCCTTGCTGATGACGACCTTGTTGACAGGCCTGTCGCCTGCATCGGTCTTCGCAGATCCGATCTTGTCGACAACATCCATACCCTTCACGACCTTGCCGAAAACAGGATGTTTCCTGTCCAGGTAGTTGTTGTTGACCAGATTGATGAAGAACTGGCTGCCTCCGGTGTTCGGGCCCGCATTTGCCATTGAAATTGTTCCGCGGTCATTCCTGTTGTTCTTTGAGAATTCATCCTTGATTGAGTAACCTGGTCCTCCCATTCCGGTTCCTGTTGGATCGCCGCCCTGTATCATGAAGCTCTTGATCACCCTGTGGAAAATGACGCCGTTGTAGAATCCCTTTTCAACCAGTTTCCTGAAGTTGCCTGCGGTTACCGGCATTTCCTTCTCAAAAAGTTCTATCTCAATGTTTCCCATATTGGTTTCTAGCAGAGCTTTTACCATGGCAATCGAAAGGCAACGCTAGATATTAAAGCTAACAAACTGCTGTCGCAGATGGTCCTTGCCAGATACCCGGAAGCCATACATTCTATATTTCAATAATCTTTCCGCGGGGAAGCTTTTCAATCGCTCGGAAATCCAGGTCCTTGAAGTGCCCGGAAAACGCTACGCTTGAGGAGAAGATCAGGCTCATCTTAGAGTTTCCCGAAGAATATAGCATGGAATTCTCCCCATATAAGGTGGCTTCCGGAGCGTCTGTGTAGGCCATCCCCTTCTTTTCTCCTGAAATCCGGTTATATGAGACCAGGAATAGGTTGGCGATTGACTTGATCGCCTTGAGATCGTTAACGATCTTTATTGCGTGTTGAAGTTTATTCCTTGCATTGCCAGGCTGCCGCATGAAGAGATCAAAAAAAACCTGGGTGTCAGATTCGCCTCCCGGAGCTGGTATTTCCATGTATTCTGCTATTGTTGCCTTGTCAAAATCCCCGTTATGGCTCAGCCAGTATTCAGATTCGGCATCGAATGCATGAAAGGGATGCACAAATCCAACCCCAACCGGTTCGCCGGTGCTTGTTTTCCTGGCATGTATCATGAACAGTCCGTCATGCACCTTCAGGCCATCGGCATCATAAACGGGCCGAGCGTTCTTTCCGTATTCGATGGTATCATGAATGTTCACAAATCCCCAGCCATCCGGGTGTCTATATATAGAGGCATCCGGTTCCCTGTTCAGGGGGTCATTCCTGCATACCTCCTTAAAAGCCGACATCAGTGGATCGATCACGGATTCGAAGTTGCCTTTCAGGAGCATCATCCTGCACATATACAGCTATCGCCGTGCAAAATTAATCTTTTCTTTTTTGCGCCCCGAAAAGTATGTTTTCCATGATGCTCGGTTCATCCTATGAATCTCGGAATAACAAAGATTGCGATCAGCAGGTTGAACAGAACTATTGCATCCAGGAGCGTATAAAGCTTGTTTCTCTCATGCCCGAATGTTACAAGTGCATCAATCAGGACGGTAAGCGGCGTAAAAATGAGAACCCACAGCCCTACAGATATGAAATACAGACCGTCGCCATTCATCAGGCCCTTGAGGAAATTAGCCGGCAGCAATGACTTGGATGTTATCGTGTATCCCGGATTATGGTAGTTGGCTATCTGCGAGATCGATATCCCGTCGCCACCGCCCCTGATAAAGACCAGCACGACGCCTATAATGATCAGGGACAGGCTTAAGATAACACCAGATTTCAGGATCATGCTTGTAATTGAGTCCTGGTCAAGTTTAGGCATGGAGTCTCTCCCTCCTTACTTTTGCGTATAACAGGAGAAGCAGCACTATCGAGATCACTATGGAAACGCCGAAACCGATGTATGATACGGTGCCTGTGGAAGGCAGGCCCTGTTTGATTGCTATCCCGCTGAATATCATGTCGACGCCCAGGAAAGCCAGGACCCAGAAGAATATCCACCTTATCCTTACATTCGTGATCCGCACAAGTATCTTCGAACCAAGATATGCACCCGCCAGGACACCGACTGCGGTCGCTGCGGCAAGGAATGGCTGTATGTATCCGGCAAACCAGTATATCGAGCTTCCGGTGGCTGCGGTTATCCCTATCATGAAGTTACTGCTTGTGGTAGTGACTTTCATGGGCAGGTTCATTGCCCAGTCCATGCCAAGCACCTTCAGGGCTCCGCTTCCTATCCCAAGAAGTCCTGATATGAATCCCGCAAAGAACATGACAATTTCCCCCAGCCACCACCTGACTGCATGGTAATCCACCTGTTTCCTCAGTTTCTGGTCATAGTATGTTCCGTAAAGGTTGAATATTCTAGTTGTCCAATCGGGCTTCATCGGCTTGGGCAGTTCAAACCTTGCACGGTTTATCGTAGGCACAAGCGAAATCAGCAGGACGAGGCCGAAGATAACATAGATTATCCATATCAGCCCCGTCTTGTAAACAGCAATCAGAGTGAGACTCCCTGCAATTGCGCCCGTTGTCGTGGCGACCTCAAGCCCTATTGCAATCCTGATGTTGGCGATCTTGCTCTTGGTATAACCGGATGCTGACCCGGCTGATGTTGCAATCGTGGATATAAGAGAGGCCCCAGTGGCAAACACTATGGGAATACCAAGGAAAAGTGTCAGAACAGGGACGAGAACGGTGCCCCCGCCTAGTCCTGTAAGAGAACCTAGCAATCCAGCAAGGAATCCTGCGACAACCACAGATATGAATGAAAGCAGTATCGAAACAGGATCCATTGCCTTGTTATCGCTTTATTTTATATTATATTATTTGGAACAGGTTTTACAAAATTTTCCGGAGTGACAAGTTTTAGGTTTTCCTATGCCGGACTTAAATGCAGAAGGAAGTTTACATCGAGGCAAAAAAAGGAAGCTGGTTCCTTATAAATCCCCCTGAATGGGGCATATAGCTCACATTAACAGGGAGAATGCTGTTTTGCGGGCTTCGCTTCTTCTATGAAAAAATCTCGTGCCTGGTCGCTATACCTATTTATATTTTCTAAGTATACATAACATATGTCACCGAATATCACAGATCTGAGATTAGGGGAAGATCTCCTGAAAAGAGGCTTCGCAAAGATGACGAAGGGAGGGGTTATAATGGATGTTACAACGGCTGAGCAGGCAAGAATTGCAGAGGCTGCCGGAGCCGTTGCCGTTATGGCTCTGGAACGTGTTCCTGCAGATATAAGGGCTGCGGGGGGAGTCGCAAGGATGGCTGATCCAAACAAGATCAAGGAGATCATGGAAACGGTCAGCATACCCGTGATGGCCAAGGTCAGGATTGGTCATATATCGGAAGCATACACACTGGCAAGCCTGGGCGTCGATATGCTTGACGAAAGTGAGGTTCTTACACCGGCTGATCCTTTCTTCCACATAAACAAGAAGGACCTGAAGATACCCGTAGTATGCGGCGCCCGCAACCTTGGCGAGGCTGTCAGGAGGATCTCTGAAGGCGCGGCAATGATAAGGACAAAGGGAGAAGCTGGAACCGGGAACATCATAGAGGCAGTACGGCACATGAGGGTCGTGAACGAAGGCATCAAGATGGTAAAAGGTATGAATGCAGACGACTTGAAGAAGGTCGCATCAACAATGTCAGACAGCTACCGTATTGTAAGAAGGGAAATATCGAACCAGTTCTTCGGCGATCAGAAGCATCTGGGAGACGACGATCTCTTTTACGGCAAGAGCGGCAAGCAGATCGAGGCAGAATTATTCCAGATCCTCGACCAGGTCAAGAAACAGGGCAGGCTTCCGGTCGTGAACTTTGCAGCCGGCGGAATCGCGACGCCCGCCGACGGCGCGCTGATGATGAAGCTGGGAGCAGATGGTGTCTTTGTAGGAAGCGGAATATTCAAGTCACCTGATCCGCCGGAGATGGCCAAGGCCGTAGTTGAAGCAGTTGAAAACTACGAGGATTACCAGATAATAGGAACAGTCTCGCAGGGATTGACTGGAATGAACGGTCTGGATATAGAACAGATGCCAAAAGACATGAGGCTGCAAGAGAGAGGATGGTAATATCCTATTCAGCCTCCTTTACACTATTGAACTATTCGTTATTTTAATCCTTCTTTTTGTACTATCACAGCTTTTTGGAATATTCGACCTGAAAGGGGGCATAGGCGCAACTATAATCGGTGGAATAATTGTTTTCTCCACCGATATAGAATGGCTTTCCTTGATGCTCATTTTTGCAGTATCATCCTTCATTGTAACGAGGATGTGGTTTTCCTACAAGAAAAACCTGCAGGAGCAGGAAGGAAAGCACGGCGAGCGTGGTGTTTCAAATGTCTTTTACGCCGGGCTCATTGGAATCATAATTGCCCTGGCAAGCGCGTTTAGCAATTACTACCACCTGGCCGGCATCCATTTTTTCGAGCTCTTCGCAATCTCGTTCGCCGTGATAACATCAGATACATTCGCTTCAGAGGTCGGCGTGATAGACTCCAAGGTCCGCCTGATCACTAACTTGCAGAAAGTCTCGCCGGGAACAAACGGCGGTATTTCGGTAACAGGAACGATCGCATCGATCATTGGAGCGCTGATCATAGGAATTTCATTCTCACTGCTTGCCTATGAGCATTTCATTCTATACAAGGTGGTCTTTGTAACGGTTATGGGTTTTGCCGGGAACCTTGCAGACAGTGTGCTCGGAGCCACGCTTGAGAGGGCAGGAAAGTTATCAAAGGGAGGAGTCAACCTCTACTCTTCACTGTTTGCAGTTGTAATATCTATAGTTATACTCAGCCTGTGATGCCGCCCTGCGGCATTGAAAAGTAATTGTCTTTTTCGACGAGCATTGCCTCCTCGAATCCCCTGAGCCTCATTTTCCTGTTCAGGCTGTATCTTAGCGTGTCCAGTTCGTGTATCTTCTTCTTCGCGTCCTCCATGAAATTATCATGGTCAATGACATAATCTGCGTTGAGTCCTTGCTTTGCGGGCTCAACTGGCCTTACTCCAAATCTGGACGATGTGAGTGATCCCAGAAGCACGAAGTTGTATCCTGGCGGAAATCCCATGACGGCAGTGCTGGACGATATTATTGCGTCACTGAGAAGCGCAATCTCGTTGCCGATCCCGACTGCAGGCCCGTTGACCAGGGAAAAGACGGGCTTGTTTATTGAGTGGATGGTCCTGATAAGCGCATGCGCATAGTCAAAGAATTCACGTGCAGCGCCATCCTTTTCCTCCAGCATTATCTCCCTGAGAAAGATTTCATTGATGCCGGTTATTGCAATGCTCCTCACGGATTCGTCCATGTATGCGATGCCCACAACCTGCAGGAGCTCTTTGAAAAGGCTCTGCCTCGATCTGCCTTTGCTGTCACAGCGCATCACAATCAGGCCGATATTTTCCTCCTTCCAGAATGATATGTCATGAAAGCCATGAGTCGTTATGTTACTACTCATGGTATTCTACCAGTCTGTACACCCTGATTATGATCCCTGCAAGAATCAGGACTATCCCGAGGCCGATTCCAAATTCCATTGCCTGGGTTATTGGGTTCAGTGCGAACATTATATATGTGAGGATTATGGCGACAAAAGCGAGCACTGCCGATATCACAATACCTGAATTCTTGCTTATCTGGAAAGCTGCATGGACGACTGTTTCTCTTTCCAGCCTTGCGGTGTAGTCGGAACTCTTCATTACACCGAATGCAACAAACGATGTGACTCCTCCCGTGAACACGGCAGAGACCAGGTTAAGGCCGTTCGGGTGGGCCATGAAAGCAGCTATATTCTGAGAAAATACAAGCATTGCAGCTATGAAGATGAATATGAATGCAAGATATGAAGTCAGGAGCTTGTTCGCAGTTATGACAAGCCTTCCTTTCCTGTATTCTCTGGAGACCAGCCACATGCCAAACATGACAATTACGAATGGAACAAGGAATATCACGGCAACCGTGGTCATAGATATCTGTATACCTGGAGACAGTGCTCCCCATGCAGACAGAACGACAAGATAAATGAAGGTCAGGACACCCAGGCCTGTTATTATCGGCCGCGATAATGGGTGCCTGTCATTGCTCCTGTCAATGAACGGAAGAATCAGGAGATAAACGGCAGGTATGCCACCGAAGATAAGCGAGATAACGAAGTATGGTGCAAGGCCATGAAGCGGTCCGACCTCATACGGAATTATGTTGAAGTCGACTGCTTTGTACAGGAAGAGCAGGAACCACGGTGGATACGCAGGTATCACGCCGCTCTGCACAAGCGGGATCTGCGCCGGAGAAATCGGGAAAGGTGAAAACAGGACGGGAACATTAGGTATTACGGCTATGATGGAAGGTATCAGTATAATCAGGCCGAATGAGAACATGGCCAACTGCGTCATAAATGCAAAATTATATGGCCACCACGGCTTATATTCAGGCTTCTCCTTATCGACGGCAGGAAACTTGTGGTTTGTGTCCTCGGGTGAAGGCATGATCGTATTTGATTCGGCGAGGTAGAAGTGCAGGCCGAACACCAGCCCGATAAGGGCTGTGAATATGATGTGCCATCCAAGCATTCTCATAAATGTGCCGGCAGCGGTTCCATTTCCGAAAACAATCGTTTCCAGGAAAGTCCCCAATACTGGCGTGGATGCCGCAATTCCCCTACCGACATCAGTAGCGTCAAGCGAGAGCTGGTCACCGGTCATTGAATAACCAAAATACGCAACTCCAAGTGTGAGGCCAAGGAGAATAACGCCAAGAATCCACTGCAGCTGCCTGGGCTTTTTGTATGATGCCGTGAAATAGTTCCTGAACATATGAACATATATCAGTACTATCATGGCATAAGCGCCATACAAGTGTGTCGAAAGAATCAGTGCACCATAAGGAACGCTCGTGATAAGGAATTCAGTGCCATTGTAGGCATTGGATGGATCGTAATAAAGCAACAGCACCAAGCCAGTAATAACCTGGTATACGAAGGCCATCGATATCAGCGCTCCGGTCCAGTACCAAATGCCTCCCTTCCTTCTCATGTAGGAGGGGACACGCTTCAATGGAAGTTCGTTGACATGTAGACCCTCAACTCCAACCAAGCCATTAACCTTATCCATTGCATTCTTGGAAATTTCTGATACCTTGCCAGACAATGATTTATCCATTTGTTTACCTCATCCGCTCAAATATGAAGCCTCTGTAGTGCTGCCGCTCAACGGGTTTCCTCCAGTCAGGTCGCTGACCCGCCCATAGATTGTCGGAGACCCAGGGGTCATGCCTACCGCCGTCAGTGTCTTGTTGCTATTGTACGAAAGAACAACCGGGGGCAGCGGATGCAGTGTTGGGCCCGTAACGACGCCAGCTCCAGCGTTTGGATCATATGTGCTCCCATGGCAGGAACAGTGTAAATAACCGGGATTGGAAGACCCAGTATAGGGGGTTCCGATTACACTTGTTCCAGGAGGGTAAAAGTGAATTTCAGGGGGCGTACATCCCAAGTGCTGGCATATTGCGCTGAAAGCGACAATACTATTGTTTGGGCCGACTCCTGCAGGTGAATTATACGATCCACCAGTGGCAGGGATTGACACCTTCGTCGATGGGATGGCCTTCCCAAGGTTCAAGAGGAAATTAGGGTCATTGGAAAGGGGATAGTCAAAAAGGAAAGGAATGCTCGTACTAACCGGAATGTTGTCGGCAATGATTGGCTTTCCACTGGTATCAACTATAAGAAGCGAAGGGAAGCTGGTCAAGCCCACTGAAGGAGTAACAAGATTACTGAGTCCTTCCTTCAAAACACCTGCAACTGCTGCCCCCGCAGAAAGAACTATCATTGCCTTCAGGAAAGTCCTTCTGGACTTGTCTTGAATTTCGTCTTCAGGCATTAAAGCACTGAATTAATCAAAGTGTTTAAATTTTGTTATCTTTCTATACTGAAAAACTGGCAGACCAATACTCCCATGGATAAATATTTTCTATCCCCGAAATTCCTGGTGGCATTTTCTAAATCATGAAGATTCTCGAGCTTCTCGTATTTCGTTAGGTGATAGAATTAGGTTGCATTGCTTTTGTTCATAATCGGGAGATCAATGCTTGATGCACCTTATCCGGCTTAATACATTTTCCTTTTAATTATCATGAAAATAAAATTATACCAAGCAATAATTAACCGTTCAGTTTAACAGGGCTCGTAGTCTAGTGGTTATGATACCGCCCTTACAAGGCGGTGGTCACCGGTTCGAATCCGGTCGAGCCCATCCAAAACGATCACATGTCTTCTTGATTACGCATTTCATGTTGCTTATGCTTGCTTTACCTTGTAGACGTAATATGAGTCGAATATCCCTGCAAGCTGGTAGTAGGGAGATGGAAATGCCACAATGTGACCATTCACAGTGGTGTTAAGCAACCATGACTGCACAATAATGTAGCTGATATTGTACTTCGTTATATTGTAAAGCGATGAGTTGCTGGTTGAAGCAATAATTATCGAAAGGCCTGCGTTTCTTTCCTCTATCTGCAATGGACCCACAACGAAACCTGTGTAGACGATGACCTTTGCGTTATCTTGGGAGGAGATGAATGTGCCTATATTCGGTGCCAGGACAGTCCCGTTGTTGAAGTGTGTCTGGCCATACTGAATCAATGATGGACTGTATTCAAAGTCACCCGTGCTGTAATAAGATACAGTGTTCGAAGCCAGTATTATCTGAACGGGAGCCATTAAAATGATGAAGATTATCGTAAACACAATAAGACGCTTGCCCCTTATTATCCTCAGGTTCCAGTATACTCCTGATTTTCTGATTATTCCTAGGTTTTTGAGCACTATTATCATCAGCATCGTATAGGAGAAAAGCATCATCCTGCCTGTCAAAGTTGGATCGTAGAGGAGGAAAAACAGCCCACTTGCGCTTGCTATAAGAGCAATAGAAAATGAGTCCAGCGGCTCGAAGTGTCCTGCCCGGAATGAAGCAAATAGCTCTACCATGGCAAGGAACAAGATTGGGATCATGAATGGCACGGCCTGAAACAGGACGGCCGCATTCCCGACCTGGGATATCAGGCCCGTACCGGTAGACAATGTAACAGTGGCTGCGCCAAATATAAAATGAATGCGCGGTATCCACCAGACTGCTCCAGCTACCCCTCCAACAAGAAGCAGTATGAGAACCATCATTGCTGACCGGAAGTTTCGCTTTATTACATCAAATAAAATTATACCTGCAACAACAAGCAGGGAATAAAAATAAGTCAGATCATGCGTGTAAGCAATAAGAATCAACAAAATCGAGGCATATGGCAGCCATCTTTTGTTTTTGCCTCTCTGATCGACAAAGTACAGCATGACGATCAGGAAAAAAGTCGCGATGATATCCGGATATCCTCCCCATGACATCTCGTAAAGTGATGCGTCGAAGAGAATCAGCAGCCCGGCAGTAAGAAGAAATTCGACCCTGTTTTGAAATTTCTTGAAATAAAGAGCAAGAAATAATGTCTGTATTGAAGAAACTGCTATTGCAAGATAAAAGAGCTCGTAAATTGCCGTATACGCGGGGAGATGGATGAGATGACTGAGCATGAGATTGATGGAAGAAATGCCAAGAAAGATGAGAGGCGGATATATGTAAGTGCTTCCCGGATAGTAGAGTGTGTTGGTTGCAGGAATCCATCCTCCGTTAATCTCGAATTCACTTACAAATGATGCAAACTGGCCCGCATCCCCTGTCGGAAACCCTGCACGCAGAAAAATTATTGATCTGGAAGCAAATGCGACAATGAATATGATCGCGGCGTATAGAACGACTCTTCTGCTTACCATGATGAACTTAGGATTTTTGAAAGCTTTTCTGTGATTACTTCCCAGTCGTATCTGAGGGAAAACTCATGTGCGTTCTGGCTGAGGTCCCTCCACGCAGATTCGTCCTTGTAGAGCTTCTCTATCCTTGCTGACATGTCATCAAAGCTCTTCGCAATAATGCCGTTCCTGCCATCCTTTATTACCTCATTTGCTGCAAGATTATACTGCCCTTCTATTGTTATCACAGGAACGGAAGCTGCCATTGCCTCAAGGGACGCTATCGAGAAGCCTTCTCTGTTGCTTGGCATAGCGAACAGCCATGACTCCTTGAGTTTTTCTACGACCTCTGATCTTGGGAGATGCCCCGTCACCTTAACATTGGAGAATGAATTGGCCACATGCGTTATATGGCTCAGCTGGCTTCCGGCACCTATCACCTCAAGCTCAACCCCGGGTACCTTGCCAATACTTGTTATAAGTTGATCAACCCTTTTATGAGGCTCAATCCTCCCGATATAGATGATTTTACCCCAGTTTTTCTGGTTCTGGCTGTCTAGTTCCCTTACGTCTACGCCATTCTCAACTACTGAAACACTCGGGACGTTGTACCTGCTTTCAATCATAGACGCGACGGTACTTGAAACTGCAATATTGTTCGTGAAGACTGTTGCTGCCTTTCTTTCCCATCTTTCGGCGATTTTCCAAAGAAGCCCATTCCGCCTGTAAAAGTCACCAAGCACCTCGTGCCACGTGAAAAACTTGAGCTTGTCGGCAGGCAGCACTGAAGCCCCTTTCAGAGCCGGGAGGAGGGGGAACTCGTCAAACATATATATATCGGCACTGTGATCTGCCTTGAGTTTTGCTTTCAACCTGGAAGAAAACTCATGAACCCCCAGAATCTTCCTGGATCCTTTCTTAAAATACTGGCTCTCGTTCATATCAGTAACATATTCAATCTCCAAGCCAGGTATATTAGTATGATCCGGGAATGGGTTTGTTAGCACCTTGACCTCAAAGCCTTTTCTTGCCATGCGGACTAGAGTTTCGAATGCCCTCTTCTCGGCGCCTCCTTCATGAGGATAGAAAGATTCATTGACAGACAGCAGTGCGGGCAAATCCATCTTTTAGGTTCTCCTTATATATACCGAGGTATGCCCTGCATATATATTATAATTCTCAAAAATTCTTGAAAGCAATGCATCTGGATTCGTTTTTTTGCGCTCTGCCATGCGTGTTATCTGCAATGTCTCCAATTTAGCTGATTTATATGCTTAATTCAAGAAAAAGTTATGGAATATAAATCCAGTTTATTTTATAATGTGACCTCACACATGTTCCCCTAGATGCGATTGGATAATTTTTTCGAATCAGTAAGATTAAATGCAGGAATAATTATCGGGTTTAGTTGTCAGCGAAAAAAAGGCCCACATGGGATGAATACTTTATGCGAATGGCGTTTCTCGCAGCCTCCAGAGCTAATTGCATCCGAAGGAGTGTTGGGGCGGTAATAGTAAAGGATAACCATGTAATTGCTACAGGATATAATGGCCCTCCTTCAGGCCTGGCTAACTGCAGTGATGTGGGTTGCATAAGGGAGGACATGGGCATAAGGTCCGGCGAGAGGCATGAACTGTGCAGGGGGCTCCATGCGGAACAAAATGCGATAATCCAGGCTGCCGTGTACGGATCAAGCATCAAGAATGCGAAGATATATGTGACGACACATCCATGTGTTGTTTGCGCGAAGATGATTATAAATGCAACAATCAATGAGATCATTTATGCTGAGGGTTATCCTGACGAGCTTTCTGAGTTGATATTTATCGAATCCGGCATTAAAAGAAGGAGATTCACCTTGCCTCCTGAAGAAATTGAGGCGGTTATGGGAACAGTAAAACTCCAGCCAGGAGAAGACTGAGGCACATGAGCATCGTGGCTTACGTTATTACCCTGATCACGAGCACAATACTGAAGATCCAGTACCCCGGGATTTTTGTCCTTATGATGCTCGAGGGAATGCTTCTCCCGATTCCGTCGGAAGTTGTAATGGTATTCGGCGGCTACCTGCTGTACGAGAATGAGCTTCCGCCTTACTCATTCGCTCCCGCGTTCGCAATACTACTTATAGTTGGCACTGTGGGCAATCTTGTCGGTGCCCTGCTTGCTTATCTTATAGGTGACGTAGGAGGAGCCGAGTTCGTAAAGCTGTATGGAAAAAAGATTGGAATCAGCGAAAAGACAATAGACAGGGTCAATCTCTGGTTCAAGAAATACGGCGAGGTCTCCGTTTTTGTGACAAGACTCGTTCCTATTTTCAGGACCTTCATCTCCATTCCAGCCGGTCTTGGAAGGATGAAGATTTCCAAGTTCATCTCGTTCACGGTCATTGGAATGGTGATCTGGGACACTGTCCTCATCTACATAGGTTACACCCTTGGCACCAGGTGGAATTCTATACTCGGGATATCCAATAACCTCACATACGCTGCACTTGCTGCCGCAGCTATTGTACTCATAGTCATATATTACATTTCAAAGAAATCAGCAAGGAATAGCACAACTGCTTCCTGAAAGGTTTTTCCCGATGTCAGATAGAATTCTTAAAATTTATATATTTGATTACAATACATTGTTAACAACCAATGGTTGTGAAGGAGTGATTGAAATGGTAAAGAAGAGAGAAAGAGACGATGACTGGGACAGGGATTTCTTTGGAGACGTCTTCGGTGATTTCGAGGAGGACTTCAGGCGAATGAACGAGCGGCTCACCAGGTTCTTCAACGGTATTAGGAGGAATCCTGACCAGAATATAGAGGGCCCATTCGTGTATGGCTTTACATTCAGGCAGGGAACCGACGGAAAGCCTTATTTCCAGGAATTCGGCAACGTGCCCGAAATGATGCACAACCGCATTCCCGACCAGCTGGAACAAGACATAAGGGAGCCTCTTACTGATATAAACGAGGACGCAGCGAACGTATACATAACCTATGAGCTACCTGGCATCTCGAAGGACAGCATTGACCTGAAGGTCGGTGACACATCCGTTACTCTCAATGTGAAGGATGGAACGAGGAAATACCACAAGGAAGTCACCTTTGAGCATAAGATAAAGCCCGAGACCTGCAAGGCTAAGTTCGTCAATGGCATCCTGGATGTCACAATCTCAAAAGACAAGCCTGCAGAGGCATCCGGAAGAAAAGTCACCATAGAGTGAAGAAAATGTTGGATGATGAGATAGAAGCTCTCCTTGATGCGATTGAGAACTCCACAAGGAGGGAGATATTAAGGGAGCTTACCTCTTATTCATCCTATGCAACAGAGCTGAGCCGGCTGGTAGGCGTGTCGCAGCAGGCGATCAACAAGCATCTGTTCCTGCTTGAGCGGGCTAACCTGATCAGGCTGGTGGAGGATGTTGATAACACCAGGAAGAAGGTTTACATTCCTTCAGGCTCCTCATCACTTATTATTGATTATTCAAGGAATTTTTTCACAGTAACGAAGAAAGACATCAACGAAGGCAGCAAAGATTCTGCTGACCTTGATCCAAAGTCGAGCCTCATTGACCAGCTCCGGGATGTTGAGAGCAGGATTGATTTTATCACGAACGAAAGAATGGAACTTCTGAGACTGAAAGACAAGATCATGGAAAAGATACACTCAAGCCTTAACCTGCATCCCTTGGATCCGATTTCCAGAAAGATAATAACCGAATACATAGAATGCCTTGATGTTGACAGGACTGCCGAAATAGTCGGAATGCCACCTGCGCTTGTGGAACATATCCTGTCGCTGAACAACCTGAAGGATATACTCTCTAATCACGCATAGAAGTGATTCCAGAAACTATCGAGACTGCAAACAGGATGAAGCCGATCAGGACAGAATAGGTAACTATCGATACCTGAAATGGATGATATTTGTATATTATTGCCGGCAGTGTCATCAATACTGCACCCAGGACGAATATTGGATATTTTATTCTCTCAAAAGTAAACACCATATTTTCACCTCATATAGCTATCCTGAAGAAGGTAAAGTCCACCGGCCATCCGGCCATAAGTGCGCGTATGTACAGATCGACCGCGACAACTACAAGCAGGCTCACGAATGCAAACTGCTCGTGATAACGGTTAAGCAGGCTCTGGCCGTTGAAGAGCTTCTTCACTCCGGTTCCGTGTGACAGGCAGCTGTAGCAGTCCACCGAACCACCTATCAGGTGCCTGAAAGCATGGCATGAGATCGTCCATAACGTCAGGAGGAGGGCATTCGCCAATAGCAGAATGCTGCCGAACCTGAAAATGAAGAACCCGCTCTGGTAAACCATTGAAATGTAGAAGTCATAATAGAAGAAAGGCAGAATTGCAAGTCCGATATAGAAGAAATACCTGTGGAAATTGTTAAGGGCAAAGAAACCCGTTTCTCCGCTATATTTCCTCTTTGAAGAGTCCATTCTTTCGTCATTCAGGCAGGCCATAGGATGCCTGAAGACGTGTCTGTGATAGTCCTTCCTGTACGCATAACAGGAAAGCCTGAAAAGCGCTATGAAGGGAAGCACAAGCACCGTCGGAGAGTAGAAAGGATCAACGTAGCCCTGGTACTCAGATACCGGGTACAGGAAAAGAGCACCGGCAGAAAGAAGGAGTATCAGGACAAGGCTCCAGAACCTCCAGTTAGGTTCCAGGAGCTCGGAAAGGATATTCAGCTTGCGCCTGTTTTCCATCATTTCTTTTTCCTCCTCCTGTGGATCAGTATTCCAATAGGATCGTAGAATTCGTTCACTACCCTCTCTTTTTCGGGTATGATTGCATTATCTGTTATGTGTATCCCTTCTGGACAGACATTCTGGCAGCATTTTGTTATGTTGCAGAAACCCACGCCTCCCTCTGTGTGCAGGAACCCTGACCTGTCTATCGAGTCTAGAGGGTGCATGTCCAGGGCAGCAACCTTGACCATGTGCTTTGGCCCAAGATAGTTGGACTCATGTTCGCGGATGACGTGGCAGACATCCTGGCAAAGGAAGCATTCAATGCATGTCCGGAATTCCTTTGATCTTGTAATGTCTATTGCAGCGATCTTCCATGGCTTGGGAAGATCCGGTTTTGGAGTAAAAGGAGGTATCCTCTTTGCTATCTCCCAGTTATGGGAAACGTTTGTAACCAGATCCTTGACAACCGGGTATGCCCTCATTGGTTCTATTGATATCTTGGAACCCATCTTGTCAACCCTTGTCTTGCACATGAGCCGGGGCAGGCCGTTTACTTCTGCCGAGCATGAGCCGCATCTTGCAGCCTTGCAGTTCCACCTGACAGAAAGCGTTGGATCTATGTTGCTCTCTATATAGTGAACGGCATCCAGAACTACCATGCCTTCCTGGGTTGGCACTTCGTAGTCAACAAAGTGCGGTGCTTCACCTTTCGATGGATCGGATCTTTTGATCGATATAGTAACTTTATCAGACATTTTCCTGTTCCTCCTTTGATAATAGAGCCTTCAGCTCCTGCGGCAGTTCAGGTACACGGTCGAAACGCATGATGTAGCTTCCATCCTGCTTCCTGACAAACACAATATTCTTCCTCCATTCCTTCCTGAGCTCCGGATAATCCTGCCTGTAATGTGCTCCCCTGCTTTCCTTCCGCTCCCTCGCGGCCGTAACAAGCATTTCGGCAATATTAAGCAGTCCCTGAACCTCAAGTGCAGTAACAAGCCCGGGGTTGAACTTTGTAGAGCCGCTCACGCCTACATTCTTTGCAACTTTCTTAAGTTCAGCTATTTCAGCAAGCGCCTTGTTAAGGCCATCCTCATTTCTCCAGATACCGACGTTGCTGGACATCGTTTCCCTGAGTTTCTCAAATACCTCATATGGGTTGACTGGATCCTTGACCTGTAAGAATGACAGCACTCGATCAACCTCTGCGGATACGTCATTTTCACCGATACTGGTTAATTTTGTATTCTTTACAAACTTGGCAGCTTCTTCCCCTGTCCTCTTGCCGAATACCAGGAGATCGGCGAGTGAGTTTCCGCCGAGCCTGTTTGCCCCATGGAGTCCAGTAGCAGCCTCGCCGGCTGCAAACAGTCCGGAAACGACGGTCTGGTTCGTCTCGGCATCGACCTTGATGCCTCCCATATGGTAATGGGTGGTCGGTGCGACCTCCATCCTTTCCTTTGTAATATCGACGCCTGAGAATTCCTTGTATTGCATGTACATGCTGGGAAGTTTTTCAAGAATGAACTTGGCACCCTTGTATGATATGTCCAGGTAGACGCCACCATGCTCAGTCCCCCTCCCCTCCATAATCTCCCTGTAAATAGAACGAGCTACAACGTCGCGTGCGTCCAGCTCCTTCTTCTGGGGAGAGTACCTGAGCATGAACCTTTCTCCCTTTGTATTGTAAAGCAAGCCGCCGTCTCCCCTGACTCCTTCGGTTACCAGAAGGCCACGTATTGCAGGAGGCCATATCATGCCCGTCGGATGGAACTGGACCATTTCAAGATCCATGAGCTCAGCGCCTGCTTCAAATGCGAGTGATAAACCGTCTCCCGTCGATTCCCATGAGTTTGAAGTAACCTTGTATATCCTGCCGAGCCCTCCCGATGCCACTATAATGCCTTTGGCTGAAATTGAATAGAATTCGCCTGTTTTGAGGTCAAGGCCTATTGCACCTTTCACCTTGGATCCATCGGTAACGATCTTCGTAATCATTATCTCCTCCAGGAAGGATGCATCGCTGTGAATCACCTTGTCCTGAAGTGTCCTTATGAGTTCGAGTCCGGTTTTGTCACCTACGTGACAGAGTCTCCTGTATGTATGTGCACCAAAAGCCCTCTGCAGGATCTTTCCGTCTGCATTCCTGTCGAAGAGGGCACCGTATTCTTCGAGTTCCAGCACCCTATCAGGAGCGTCTTTTGCCAGTTTTTCAGAAAATCTCCAGTCTCCCAGGTAGACACCCTCTACATAGGTATCAACGAAGTGAACCTTCCAGTTATCCTCTTTGTCGACGTTGCCCAGTGCAGCGGCAATTCCTCCTTCTGCCATAACAGTGTGAGCCTTTCCCAGGAGTGATTTCGTTACTATAAGTACCTTGACATCCTGCTTAATTGCCTCAACTGCAGCCCGGAGACCCGCACCACCTGCACCGATTATAAGCAAGTCAGTTTCTATTTCATGAACCGCCGGTCTCTCTATGATAATCGCCAGCGAGTAAGCCCTCGATTCGATTTATAACTTTCGCACACTGGTTATCTTTAGCCCTTTCCATACACCTGGAGAGAGGGTCTACGCATCAAAGTGAGAAATAAATTCTTGCTCATTATAATCCAGCTTCCCCGGAATAACGAGTGTGGAGGGGTTCTCTGTATAATGCTCACTACATAATTTCTCCAGCGTGCCATATCTGGCTGACTGGTAACTGGTTCCATACGCGTGGACCACCGCGACCTTCAGCGTGGCAAGATCCAGTTTCCCGCCAAACCGATCGTTCATCCTGCTTATTATATTGCATGCTTCGGAAACGGACATATAGCCTATTTCCGTAATATCGAGCAGTATCAGTGTATGCAAGCCGCGTTCAAGGTTGCCAAGTATCTTTTCATAAGGGCTTCTGGGAAAAAATTTCTCCGTTACATATGGGAGAGAGACAACCTGCCCCATCTTGTACACCTCAAGACCAAGGTAACCTGGAACCGCCGTTATTATTGAAGAATTCTCCATAACTACAACCTTTATTCCATCGTCCAGTGCATCGAACCTGACCTGGTTGTGCGTGGTTGCCGTGAGAGGATCTCCCAGCACGAGAAAAGCCGTCTCTGAGCTTCTGGCTGAGTTCAGAATGATCCGGCTCTGCTCAACTTTTTCCCTCGGCAGGAGGATAATCTTCTTTCCAGTCTCCTTTTCTAATGCCTCAATAAGGTTATCACGTGACCCGGACGTGTATGTTTCTATAAAGAGAGACGAGCATTCCTTTATTGCAGCAAGCGCCCTCTGCTGGATGCTGGCAGCTCCCTCGAGGCCGAGCCCTATGATGTAAAGCGTCAAAAGTCCTCTTGGATCCTTATGAGTTCATTAAGTTTGGCAAGTCTCTCTCCACCGATTGTGCCTGATTTGATCATCTCCGAGCCAAATGCAACGCCGAGATGTGCAATAAAATCATCCGTCGTTTCGCCGCTCCTGTGTGAGATGACGGTTTTCCATCCCGCTCTGTTCACTAGATTCACTGCTTCGACGGTCTTGCTCAGGGTACCAATCTGGTTTACCTTAATCAGGACTGCATTTGTTGATCTCCTCTCTATACCTACTTTTATTCTTTCAGGGTTTGTCGTATAAAGATCATCACCAATGATCAAGGACCGATCCCCCACTTTGGCTGTAATATCCGCAAAGCCGTCATAGTCGGAATCGACGAGCGGATCCTCAATGACCCTGAAGCCATGATCCTTCGCAAGAGATACCACGAAATCCTTCTGCTGGTCCACGGTCTTGGAACCATCCCTGTAAACGTACTTGCCCTTCTCGAAAAAAGAGGTTGCGGCAAGATCTGAACCCACGAGTATCTTCAGCCTGCTTTCATGCTCTATCTCAGCAGCGGCATCCCTTACAAGATCTACTGCCTCCAGATCAGGTATATTGCATGTCCATGCCCTTTCGTCGCCCACTCCTATGCTTATGTCCGGATATTTTTCCGAAAGCTTTTCCCCGACCCTTCTGTGAACCCTTATATTCGTGTTGATGCATTGAAGCATGTTTTCGCTTTGCGTTGAAACAAAGAATTCCTGTATCGTAGTTCCGTTCCGGGAATGCTTTCCTCCCCCGAGTACATTACCTAGGGGTTTTGGCATCTTTCTGGCAAAGTTTCCTCCAACATATCGATAAAGAGGAATCTGCAGCGAGTTTGCAACTGCTTTGGCATTTGCGATAGAAAGGGCAGTGGCGAGATTTCCGCCTATGGAACTGAAGTTCCCGGTTCCATCCACCTTTTCCAGGTACGCATCGAATCCGGACTGGTCAAGTGCATCAAGTCCTATTATCCCCTTTCGGACTTCCTTGTAGAATATATCCAGCGATGTGATGGCACCCCCCTGCGGGAAAGCCTTAACTTCAGTCTCTCCGGTGCTTGCGCCAGATGGTGCTGAAGAGATTCCAACGGCATCAGGGAGCCTGATTGTTGCCTCGACGGTCAGCGTTCCTCTGGAATCAACTATGTTCCTGACGCTACATTCCTGGATCTCAAATTTTTTAAGCATATTCTAGAAAGGATGGATGCCTTAAAAAGATTTGCAGCAGTCTGCTTTTCTCCGTGATGGCGGTTCAGAGCTTCTTGAGATCCCTGTATCTGGATGCAAAGCTGTTATAGTTTGCCTTGTAAGCTGTCCAGAGTTTCTTGTAATCTTCGGAGATCTTCCCGATAACAGATGCCGGTACGCCAGCTGCTATGGATTCAGGCGCAATCTTCGTACCCGACTTTACGATCGCTCCCTCTGCGACAACGGCCCATTCCCCGACCTCGGAAAAGTCTGAAACGGTCGCGCCCATTCCAACAATTGACCACTGCCTCAGTGTTGCAGTGTGCACGGTAGAAAGATGACCTACAGTAACATGTTTTTCAATTGTGGTTGTCTCTCCCGGCCTGGCATGTATAACGCAGTTATCCTCTATCGCTGTATAATCATCGATCACTATTTTTCCGTAATCGCCCCTTATAACTGCGCCGGGACCTATCCAGACATACTCCCCAATCGTTACGTCTCCGATAATAGTCGAATTCTCGAAAGCGAATGAATTCATTCCGATGGAAGGTTTCCTGCCCTCAAACTCGTAAACTGCCACGAGACATGAAATAAGATGAGTGGTTAAAAAAGCATGCTATCTTATTCGCAATGGAGATAAAACAATTCTTTAACGCATAGAATGCGGAGATACGCCATCAACAAAGCAGGAAAAAGGATTCTCTTTCTCAGTTATCCGACTTCGAGAATATGGACTCTATTTTGCTCCATGGCTCGTTGAAGTCAACAACTGGAAGCCGGATTGCCTCGCTTGCAACAATGGTACCATATCTCACTGCCTTGGGAATGTCATTATACTTCTGATAGGCGTAATAAAAGCCTGCCCTGAATGCATCGCCTGCGCCAACGGTATCATAATGCCCGTCAACCCTCCTTGCCGGGACAAACACGTTATCGCCGTTGCTGAGCACCTCGACTCCTCTTGAACCCAAGGTCTTTATTATTGTCGGGGAGCCGCGAGGGTCAATATGATCCCTTATCATTTCGTATTCCTGTTCGTTACACATAACTATATCTGCAAGAGAGACAAATTCCTTCAGCTCGCTCTTGCTATAAAGATATATTTCCTGAGAGGGGTCGAATACAATGTCCGAATTTGACTGCTTCGCTATCTTGAGGTATTCATGCCTTGGACCCGTCGTGAAATGCAGTATCCTGTAATCATCGATCAGGCTATTTTCCAGGGATGGTTTCCAGACCAGGTTAGGGCCCTGGTTGATGAAGGCGAGCTGGTTATTCCGGTCGCTTGCTATGTAACAGAATGGCCCCCGTGTATCCTCGAAAACTTTCACGTGTTCCAGGTTCAGTCCCCTGGATTTGAGCAGTTTCAGGTATCCGGCATGGGTCTCTGAAGACACAGCAGCGTAAGGGTCAAAGTCAAGGCCGAGCCTGGAAGCAATCAGGGCGAAGTTACCCAAGGTCCCGCCATACACTTTCCGCTCTTCCTCGATTGGCACAGATCCTGATGATACAAGTTTTGGTACCCTGAATATAATGTCAATATTGATGTGCCCCAAATAGGCGAGGAATTTCTTCACCATATGGTATTACGACAGCGTTCAAATATTTTCCATGCCGATAATGTGGTTGCTTCAATCAGAGACTAAAGACTTAGTGAAAGCCTTGTCATCCTCCAGCATGCATCTTCGTCTTTTTTCTCATCGCTTATCGGGATCGGTGCTGCTATTTTAGTGGATTTCCGGAAAATTTCCAGGTCAAGCGGCAGATCCCCGTCTTTGTCCAGGCATACGGCAAAGAATTTCGCCGTTCCTGGTTTTATACCTGCAAGCTTTATTGCATCCTTTATCTGTTTCTTCCCGGCCAGGTACATCATGAATAACGCTGAAAGGTTCTGGTATCTCCTGCTGCGTCTCCTGGTTGCAAGCGCTTCCTCCAGTGCAGCCCTGATGTGAAATTCACTATAGGCTGCATCAATATCGCAGACTATCATGCCGTCCTTGAGCCCGGTAAGGGATGCAATATCCGAATCGGAAAGGGGCTGGTTTAGAGAAAAATAATAGACTCTAAATTGCTGTTGGGCCATTTTTTCCGGAGAACTTCGAGAGACTCACCTTGGATGAGAATACATCCGTAACACGGCCAATAATGCCCTGGCGCTCTGGCGACTCCATTAGAGCATTTTCCAGAACATCCTTGATGTCGTTCACCGGTATTATCTCAATCCTTCCCTTGTGATTCTGGTCCAGGATAACGTCGCCGAAGTTGGACGCGGGAACAAGGACTTTTTTCAAGCCCGAATCTATCGCAGCTTCCACTTTTGCTGCAACACCACCCACGGGCAGGACAGTTCCTCTTACACTGATGGACCCGGTCATTGCCGTGCTCTGGTCAACCGGAATATTCTCTATTGCAGAAATGATAGCTGTTGCGATGGATATGCTCGCCGAATCTCCCTCTACGCCCTCATAAGTGCCGATGAACTGTATGTGTATATCCATATCAGAGATGTCTGCTCCACTTATTTTCTTGATAACGGCAGAAACATTAGTTACGGCTTCCTTTGCAATCTTTCCAAGGTTACCGGTTGCAATGACGGTGCCCTGGCCCTTCCTCTGGGATGGAGTAACCTCTGCGACGATCGGCATCACAACACCAGTATAATCGGCCATTCCTGAGTTTGCACCCACAACAGCCAGACCGTTGACGCTTCCAACCCTGCCGCCTTCAGTAAGGAAAGTCTTGTAGCTCTTCCTGATCTCTATCGACCTGTCCGCAACCTGCTGTTCCAGAGGCTTGCTGAGTGCCTTTGCATCAATTACCTGCTTTGCAGTAACTATGGGCAGCTTTTCGGTAATCGCAATATCGCCCGCAACCCTGACAAGGCCGCCAAGTTCCCTGAGCCTCAGGGTCAGCTTTCCTTTCCTTCCCGACCTTCTCTGCGCTTCCTTGATAATTTCTGCAACCGCGGTTGAATCAAAATCTGGTATCTTCTTATCCTTCGCTATCTCCTGGGCTATGAACTGCACTATCTTTTTCCTGTTCTCCTCGTTGTCGTCCATCAAATTGTTAACATAGACCTCGTAACCGTAGCCCCTGATCCTTGATCTCAGGGCAGGGTGTATAGCCTGAACTGCATCCAGATTGCCTGCAGCGACGAGTATAAAGTCGCATGGTACCGGCTCTGTCTGTACCATCGCACCAGCGCTTCTCTCGCTCTGACCAGAAATAGAATACTTCTTCTCCTGCATTGCCGTAAGAAGGGCTTGCTGGCTCTCGAGCCTGAGCAAATTCATTTCATCTATGAACAGCACGCCCTTGTGTGCTTTGTGTATATTTCCCGCTTCGACCCTGTCATGGGCCGGAGTCTCCAGGCCACCAGACTGGAAAGGATCATGCCTGACATCACCAAGAAGCGCACCGCTGTGAGCTCCCGTTGAGTCTATGAATGGCGGTTTCTCGTTAGGATTATGCTGAACGAGGACTTTCGGGATCAGTGCTTTTTCGTTCCTGAATGCCGGGTTGAATGCAAGTACAAGATATATGAATGCAGCAGCCATTATTGCAAGAAATATGACAGTAAAATCCCTTGTGAAAACGAAAATAATTAGCCCGAAGAGGAAAACAGAAACTATTATGAACATTATTCCCCTGGATTTGTCCCTCTTTTCGCGTTCGGCCCTCATCTGGTACTGCCGGGTAATCTCCTTCCCCCTTCCGGCGGGATAGGTCTTAATTTTGGGCTTGTTCGGGTCCTCAGGGTTTGGGAATACAACAATATCCTCAAGTTCCTCCTTAGGAAGAAAGTCAGTCATTGATTGGGCAAGCATAGACTTACCAGTACCGGGATCTCCGATAAGCAGCACATGCCTCTTCTGCATTGCTGCTTTCTTGACCACCTGTGCTGCCTCATCCTGGCCTATGACCTGGTCGAACAGCACCTTGGGTATCTGAACCTCTTTAGTGGTTTTGATGTTGAGTTTACCTACCCATTCGTCTACGTCGTCGTTAGTTTCGTCCACGCTCAGTATAGTTAAAATGAGAATTAATAGTTTCTGATACAAAAGACTTTCAGGCACAAGAAATGCTTTGTCTCTCGATCCTATGCCTGCTGCAACCAGCAGGTGTTTTATATTGTACAAAGATACAAGTGTGTGTCTTTTTCTATTGGAAACCGGCTAAGACTTACTTTGTTTGGGGCATCGCATGGCCAGCTTGTGGGAAGCACGCTGGAAGGATTACCTGCAGGAGTGCGCATTGCAACTGACGAGATAGCCGAATGGATAGAGCGCAGGAGACCCTCGGTTAGCGATATAACCACTCAGAGAAAGGAGGATGACTCTTTCTCGATTGTTTCAGGTCTGGTGGGAGATCAGACAGACGGGAGCCCTTTGACATTCATCATAGCCAACAAGGATGCGATCCCGTCGCACTACGATGAACTTAAGGATAGACCAAGACCAGGTCACGCAGATCTTACCCTTTACCTGAAATACGGCGAGTTCAGGAATTACTCAGGTGGCGGTTTTCTCTCTGGCAGAATGACGGCACCTCTTGTGGCTGCAGGATCTGTATGCCTTTCGATTCTAGGAAAAGCCGGAGTCAATGTCAACGGATGGGTGCAATCAATAGGCGATATCGAGTCCCCGCAAGACACGGATTCACCTGTGGCAGCATATTCCACGAAGACCAGGATACCTGATAGCGGCAAAGACACCGAGGCAGTGGAACTAATAAAGAAGCTCATGTCCGAGGGGGACAGTGTTGGCGGATCTATCCGTATCAGCATAAAGGGAATACCCGGCGGAATTGGTGAACCTTTCTTCGATTCTGTGGAATCCGTAATTTCACATGCGGTATTCTCGATCCCGGCAGTAAAGGCGATTGAGTTTGGAGCGGGCTTCAGGCTTGCTTCTATGAAGGGATCTGACGCTGTTGACACGATATACTATGATGGACAGAACTTCAGGACAAGATCAAACAACAACGGAGGAATACTTGGCGGAATAACGAATGGCATGCCCGTGGATTTCAGGGTGGCTATAAAACCGACTTCTTCGATAAGGAAGGAGCTTGAAACGGTCAATCTCATATCGAAGGAGAAGGATACTATACGGGTCAAGGGCAGGCATGATCCATGCATAGCGATACGGGCGCTTCCAGTCGTTCAGTGCATGAGCGCTTTCTCCATCCTGGATCTGATGATGTCATCCGGAAAGAGCCAGATCCTGGAGCAGATCTTTCCGTCAAGCCAGGAAAGGCAGGTTAAAGACGATAAACGATAAGGCTATGGTAAGGGCGACCACGGCAACGATTGAGTATTTAGCTCGCTTTAGCGACTTAAAGACATTGGTCAGGAGCTTCTCGAACATGTTCTCCTCGCCCATGGAAACCGTAACGTTGGAAGAACCCATTCCTGCCCTGCAAGGCTCGATGTCCTTGATGGCAGTGTCGATCGATTGTGCTATGAGGTCGGATATCATGGAAATATCGTCGCGTTCGCCAAGCGGGTTCATGTCAAGCGTGCTCTGGTTTACAAAATGATTGTCGGTTGTGAAAATATCAAGGTATGCGACCTTCCCTGCAACCTTTTCCTCTGCCATGGCCATGAGCTCGTCCTTGATGTTGTTGGAATCCGTAAGTACGATTGCCTGATCCTTGTCCCCTACCCTGAAGACCAGCGTCTGAATGCCCATGGGACCTAGCCCTGGGCTCTTTGCAGTGAGGTGTGAGTATCCAACCATCAGGTCGTTTTTCGGGATATCCCGGTTGAACTCCCTTTCAAACGTCTTTGAATGCGTCTCGCAGTCGTCGAGAGCTTTCGCCCTGTAAGAAAAGTGATTCTGCGCATCAACGACAGCGAAGTCATATGCACCCGCTGCGATTACTCTCTCCGTTATCTTAAGACCTTCCGGCAGGCTTACGTCGTCAAATCTTTCCCTTTCGGGTATAACGGATCCTACCCCAAAGTCACCGATCCTAAGCAGTGAAAGTGCTATCTTCCCGCTCCTGATTTTCCTTAACCGTGCTATCTTGTTGCTATAGTGCAGGGATTCAAGTGATTTCCGCACTCCTTCAGCAAGATTGTCAACATCGGCGTCGGAAGCACAGTTGTTGCTGTTTGTCGTTGATGTGTGGAAAACCATTGTATCCTGTGAAATGTCGGATGTCCTGGAATATAATTTGAAGGGAAGGTTACTGGTGCCGATATCGCCAAAAGGACCGGGATGAACGTATGGAAAGACCAGCAGGACCTTTCTCTTGCCCTCCATGTTATCAATGCTTATGACCTTGACTGGCACCTCCCTTTTCGTGCCGTAAAGGTTTGAAAAGAATATGTGGCCTGCGGACTTATCCTCTTCCGAGTGGATGTTTAGAAAGAAATTGAGTATCTTGATCGGGCTAAGGCCAAATTCTTTCCTGAATTTTCTGATAGAATAAAATGCAAAAGCCAGGCCGCCGAGTGAGAATATGGCGGCAGAGAGGATCGTTCCAACAAGCACCCTAGATGAGTATGAAATTATGGAAAACATGAGGAGAGAGATCAGAGAATAAAGCATCGCAGGCAATATTACAAGTTGGATCTTCTCTGAATAGTAGACGTAGAAGACCATGGATCGCATAAGGGCCGTCGAGGAAATCGCAATTGCGGCCAACACAACAGGGGAAGATGAACTGAAAATTATGGAAAGAATAAGAAAATAGGTGTTGAAAATGAAGAACGAGCTGAAGTCAAGGAAGTATACTCTTCGCGTTGGAAAATTGAATCTTGCCAGTGCCACGAAAAGCTGGTCTGCCAGAATTATGAGGAGAAGAGGAATGATGAAAAATTCGACAATAAGCATAATGCTCTTTATCATAAGATAGTCGAGAAAGAGGAACAAGAGAAGAGGCGGCAGGTAAGTTAACAGCTTCGGGGATCTCTTTAGGAATCTTGAAAGATCTGCAAATGTGTGATTAGATGAATTTTCCATTTGGTTATTCGTTAACCTATATAAGCAATGTATTAATTTCTTTTATGATACCAGCCTAATCACCCTGAATCTACCGTACCCGTACAAAACACGAATGAAATCCGGAAAATGGGCACCAGGCATATATGCGTACAGGCAGGAAAGATCAGACAGCTTCTCCTGGCTGGACACAACAAGTATATTTTCAAAGCCAATTTTCTCTATCACACGCGATGTGATCTGCCTGTTTCCGTGGCCGAATAAAAAACCCTGTCCTCCCAGCGGCGACATGATGAGTTGGATGCTACTGCCTTTTCCTATGGAAAGAATGTCGGCTTCGGAAGCATCGGATTTAAGGAGGGATTTACCGATGTATATGTCTATGCACAGCGGGTCCGCATCATATCCGAGGATGTTCTCGATTGACTTGCAAGTCGATCCTGTCCCGAATATGTAGTATGTGTTCTCTTCCATGTTTCCTGTGACGTATTCCACTATGCCGTCAATCCCCTGGGCAGCATACTCAGTCTTTCCGCCCTGCAGGGTCATCTGACTGGATATTCCAAGTACGGTTCCATAGTTCACTATTTCCATGTTCTCGTCCAGATCGAGTATATCCACCTGTGCAGTGACAATATCGCCCGAAATGATAGAATTAACCGCAATAGCTGCCTTTTCAGGGTTTATAGCATAAACGCCACTGTACATTTTGAGCCCGGCTGGTACTCCAAGTACCGGTATGTTTCTGGCGATCGTCCTCTGGATACACCTTGCAGTGCCGTCTCCTCCTACAAAGACCAGCAGGTCGCAGTCTTCGCTTGAAAGAGAACGCACAAATGCCTCTGTATCCCTAGCAGATGTTGGCCAGTCTGATACCTTTACTGTCCTTCCTATGCTGCAATGATGCTCCACTGCAAGATCTTGGCCCATTATGCCTGATGGCACCGTGAACGTTACATTCGCGAGATCCAGGCCGCTCAGGAAAATATCCCCGGCTTTGAGTGATATTGATTTGTCTCGATCAAAATCGGCTGCGCTGATCGTATCCTTTAGGTTCGAGTAGAAACCGTATCCTGCTATAGGATTTATCAGGAGTGCTACCTTCATTTGTCCTCCTAAGTTAGAGTTATTACTGCTATTGCGGCGTTATAACTGGATGTCATTGCCACAATTTCCCAGATTTTGACCTGCGTACCAGCCGTGAATGAAAGAAGCATAGGATTCCCAGATTTTACAATGAAAGGGCTGCTGAGTATTTCAGTTGATCCCGTGTACTGGAGCGTGAGGTTCTCCAAGCTCACCGCGTATGAAAAGTTGTCTGGAGCAAAGGAGAAAAGCGTGATGTTTTTCTCACCTATTGAGCTGTACAGGAAGCTCATGTTGACAGGATCCTTGTGATTTCCCTGTAACATAAGAGGGTTGGAGTTGGAGAATGAAAGCTGCTTGCTTTCATTGACAGAAAGGACAGTGATCTCGGCCGATTGGACTGCTGAACCCGAATATGCCGTTATATTGTAATGATAGTAGCCAGTAGACTTGAGGAATCCTGTATCCAGAAGAATCCCGAAAGTAGCGGATTCTCCTGCAGAGATGGAAGAGGAATTGGAGGAGATGGTAAAGCCTGTGGAGGGTGAAACAGAAAATGCAGGAGCAAGGACTGCCCCAGAAAGATCAGTAATCCTTACGCTGACTGAAATGTTTGAATAAGTCCCATTCACAATAACATACGAGTTCTGGTAAGGGGCCATTGAGAAATTGGAAGGCGATATGTGGAACGGGATCGGGACTATGCCCCCTATTATGAAGAATAAGACCAGGAGTATGATTGCCTCGTTCTTCCTGCTGAGCCCGCGCAACGAATAGAGGGCGCTTGGACCCTGCAGGCCGATAAGAAGTGCGAATATTACAAGTATGAACCATGATGCATACACAAATGAAAGCCCGACGAGTGCTACGATCGAGGCATAACTCAGCACCCTGGAATAATTGGGCGAAATTGAAGAGAATATCAAACCGCCGTCAAGGTAACCAAGCGGCAGGGCATTGAAGGAGTTCATTACGATTCCAACCCACCCCGCATATGAAAGAAGGTTCAGAGCAACGGATTGCGGGATTAATCTTGATAGTACAAGAGAAAAGAACAGCGGAAGACTCAGCTTTGTTATTGGTGTGCTGACACTAGGCGCATAGCTGCTGATTCCCGGAAGTACAAATAAGCCCACAAGCAGGAAAAAGGTTGATACGCCAAAACCGAAGACCAGGGGATAGACGCCGGACTTCAGCATTGATTTCTTTGATACAAATGCCTGCTTCTGGCTTATCACCGATCCAATAACTCCAACGCCGATCGGATCCGGCAGTATTATCGGAAAAGAGTAGTGCAGGCCATCGGCCTTCATGGCGATATACCGGCCGGTCTCCCTGGCAAGAATTATGACTATAATCGGTGATACGAAAAACACGGCAGCATAGCTCAGAAGATATGCAAAATCAGAAGAATGGCTGTACGCCAGTTCATATTCATAACCGACATAGAATGTTGAGATGATAGCTGCAATAGCGAGAATTGCCTTAATCCTGAAGGAAAATGTTCCTGTTCTTGCCCTCTCCACTTTCCTGGAAACATATATCTTGGAAGATCCCTCAGGGCCGGTGAATATGTCAAAACCGTACCTGGATGCTCTCGCATGCAGTTCACGAAATCCACCAATATCCATTTCTGATGGATTCTTCAGCACCATGACGGCCGAATCTGCCTCGAGGTCTTCGGTGCTGAAGGAAGTCAGGGATGAAGCTTCCCTGAGGAATTCCCTGATGTCATTTTCCTTTTCCATTTACGTTTCCAGTGCTTTTATCTAAAATCATCTTAATTAACTTATTACTCTCAAGATCGGATCTGAAGCTGGCCATGAACTTGTTTCCCTGAACTTCGGAAACTGCTGGTTCAAGTGACTTTGAAAGCTCAAGTGCGTTACCGGAAGGGTTGAACATGACAAATTTGGCAGGCTCTCCATGAACCTCACGAAGAAGCATTATTTCCTCACGGTTCGAAGCGGCTATTTTCCCCAGCAGCTTTGTCTCTTCGTCGTCCGGATCTCCCGCTATTAAGCGCAATGAGATTCCATTTCTCTTGTGAATCTCGCTTCTCTCTATGTATTCGTTGACATAGCGTTTCCTTAAGGAATCAATATCCTTCTTCAGTTCCACGGTTCTGGTCCTCTCCTTCATGAAAGCTTTCTCCAGGTTGTCTGGATCGGTACCAAGCTGCGTCATTATTTTCCTTGCCCCGAAATGTATTTTCTCTATGTATCTCAGAGCAGCATGACCGGCGGAAAAGATAATTCTCTGTATTCCTTCCTGGATGGTCTCTGTCCTGATTATCTTGATGAATCCTATCTCACTTATATTATCAAGATGGGTGCCCCCGCATCCCTCGGCGTCGACATCCTGTATCTCCACCACCCGAAGTTTGCTGTCAAGTGGGACCCCGCCCTGGAATAGCCGGAATCCAAACTGATCAAGGGCTTTGTACCAGTCTATGTTTCTCACTACAATCTTCCTGCCCTCTGTAATAAGCTGGAGGCATCTCCTCTCTATCTCAGCTATCTGCTCGTCGGTAAGCTTCGAGAAGTGGGTTATATCTATTCTAGATTCATCCACTCCCTTCTGGGCCCCCGCCTGCCAGACATGGTCGCCCAGCACTGTCCTTGTTGTTGCAAGCAGAAGATGCGTGGCAGAGTGGTGAACCATGAGGCTCCTACGCCTGGATGCATCGACATGACCTCTTACCCTTGCCTTTTCCGGCAGGTCCTCACTCACATGATGTATGACAGTATGCCCTTTCCTCTCGACGTAGCTGACCTGGATCTTTTTCGGACCGTATTCAATATAGCCAAGGTCGCATGGCTGCCCTCCACCTTCAGGGTAGAAAGCGGTCTGGTTAAGCACCAGCAGGCCGTTTCTTGAATAAAGAACGAGACCTGTGAAGTCCATGAGGCGTGTATCGTCGTAATAAAGCATTCTCGTGTCGAAGTCGTCAATCCTGACTTTTTCCTTTCTTGCAGACCGATCCTCGTGCATCGAAAGAATCAGCTTATGAAAGTCCTTCGGTATGATTGCATGGCCGCCCTTGCTTTCTGCAATGCGCTCTATGGTTTCCGGATCCAGGCCATGCGAATCATAGAGATATGCTACGTCCTTCTCCGATATTGTGCTGCTCTTTGACAAATAGCGGGATATGACTGCCTCGCCGTTACTGAGTGCAGTTTCATATTTCGCGGCTTCTTCGTTTACGGCTTTAACGATGAAATCCCAAGGCACATCTGGCAATATTTTGGAAAAGTTCCTTTTCTGTATGTCAAGAACAGGTATGAAGAGATCCTTGCCGCCGATTATAGAAAGATTCCTCAGAGTTCTCCTTATCAGTATCCTTGCAAGATAGCCTACCTTGACGTTAGATGGTATGACGTAATCGGCAAGCATGAAGAGGATTGATCTTGTATGATCGGCGATTGTATATACCGCCTTGGCTTCCCTTGCCCTTCTTGCTATGTCCTCCTTCGTATACTTTTCAATAAGATGTGGAGCATTTTCCAATAACTTTGCCGGTATATCGTTTGCGCTGATTCCAGGCTCCTGAATATATGTCTCCGTGATTAGGTGCATGAGGCGGGGATCTATGTCCTCAAGATGGCATCTGTCAAGCAGGAACCTGATGATTTCCGGGTATAGTGGTTCATAAATCGTGCTTGTGCCGTATGATAGCCAGGAAAGTCTTTCCAAGCCGTATCCAGTGTCCACGATCTGCATGTCCATTCTGGAGTACTTCAAGCCGTCTATCTCCACTGTTCCCTCAGGGTCCTCCTTCATATCCATGAAGACTAGCGTTGCAACCTCCAGTCCGCCGACAAAGACTTCCAGCGCATCGCCTCCGTTTCCGCCCCCACTCCATGGCTTTTCCTTGTATGTAATGAGATCAGGTTTCACACCCATGGCTTTAGTGAGAAATTCAAAAGACCTGGAGACGGTGCCATCGACCCAGTAGACCTTTTTTTTGCTGCTGTTGAAGGAGTCATGGCACATCATTTCAAAGCTGGTCAGGTGCCGGCCCGTCTCTCCAACTAGATCGACATCCAGCATCCTTATGCTTGGCTGTGACATGACAATAGGATTTGCAGGCGGCTTTACGATTCCGGATGTTACATGGGGCTGGAAGTCGTAAATGGAAGCATTCACAAGCAATACGTCTTCACGCCACCTCGGAACAACAGGATATGGCTTCAGAAAAGTATGATCCTCTTTGAAGAAGTTGATAAAAAGGTCTCTCATCTCATTGTGATCATACCTGTTGTTTGTAAGTCTTCGGCCTATGAAAGAGTAACCGTCGCATGAAGTGTCACCGCATGTAACCCTGTCTCTCTGCAAGGTCCAGAAATATTCCCCGCATTTGACACATTTCTTCCTCTCAAACTTCAATGAGGATAAAAACTGAATTTCCATAGGACGACACCTGTCTGCTATTCCCATACGTTATGAGACGCTACTAAAAAATGATATCGAGAGAATCTCATCGCTCCAGATATACAAGATAGTTGGCCTGATCGTACGGTGAAAGGTTATATCGCCTGACGACGCTGAATTCCTTCAGGCCTGAAAGCGCGCCCGAGAGTATGTCCTTTTCGTTTAGCCTTGACGAAATTGATCTTGTCTTAATTATGAGTATGGCTTTTTTCACTTCTGGGAATTTATCCGCGTTTACGTTGAAGATCTGCACCTGATTCCTCTGTGCAATGTCCTGATATATTAGATCAGGTTTCTCCACGAAGAATGAGTATCTTTCTGGTATATTTGCATCCTCAAGAATCGGTAGGATATTTTTTCTCTTCTCTGAAAGGGACAGTAACTTGTAGAAAGACTCAAATGAAACCTCGACGGCGAATATCCTACCGTTGATGCATATATCCGACAGATAACTTACCGTCGTGCCGGTGGATGCACCGAGATAGAGAACTTTGCTGTCAGGCTTTAGAGGCATGATATCCATTCCCTTCATTATGGCGGCAGCCAGTTTGCTTCGTTTAGGATCCCAGTGCCTTGCCCTCTTTCCCATATAAGATATTATTTTTTCGCCAAAAACAGGTTTGACGTGCTCCGTCAGCGTATACAGGTCTCCGCCAATACGAATGATTCTTTCCCAGTCTTTTCCATTCAATGCTGCCTTGATTCAAAAGAGGCTAAAACGTTTTGTTGCCATTAAACAATATAAGCTAAGAAAGCATTTCTAGTCATGTATTGCGAGATGTGCGGGAAGAATGTGCCGAAGACACAGAGGGTCCTGGTCGAGGGCACCGTGCTGATGCTATGCGACTCATGCGCCAAATTTGGTAAAATACTGGACCCACCAAAGACGGAAGTTAGGCCTGTCATCATAGAAAGACCACAGTCGAGGCCTGTGACTGCATATGTTCCCAGACAAAAGAAGCCGCCTGTGAGGAAAAGCGCTGACCAGGAAGACCTTTTCATTGCGCCGGAATATGCACAGATAATCAGGGAGGCGAGGGAAAAGCTGGCATGGACGCAGGAGGATCTCGCGGCCAAGCTGCTTGAAAAAAAGAACGTGCTGGCCAAGGTGGAAAGGGGCGAATTGCAGCCCGACATGAAGCTTGCAAGGAAGATTGAGAAACTTCTTGATATTAAAATTATCGAAAAATACTGAATCTTGCAGGTTAGCCTGAAAAGCTTAAAGAACGATAAAGATGATCAGGGTATAAGGGTGGAACCGTATTGAAACTTGATATAGGACAGAGAATTGACGTGGAAATCGACCTGGAAGACCTTTTTGACCAGGTCGACGGGAAAATAATTGCAACTTGGTTCCACAAGGGCAATCCCATATATGTCGAACTTGAAGTGAGCGCCAGTCTGGTTAAGCACATTCTGAAGTACTTCGAAACGACAAAGAGGAGAACTGCCTTGCTGTCAATTACAAGGATCTCGCAGAGAAAGTACGAGGTGCATCCCACTGTTGTCGTCATAAGCAAGCAGGATTAATTTAATTAGCCCTGTTGCCTCGCCTTCCTTTTTCGTTATTCTTTGCCTTAGAGTTGCAGATATGGTGATTTAAGTTACATTGAACTATAATCCAGCATTCGATTACCACTATCAATATCTAAGGTTGGAAGAAGAAAGGAGGCT
>JBMFWM010000011.1:0-34161 GCA_049965275.1 Thermoplasmata archaeon
GAAAGTAGGAGGCTACACATAGTGCTTAATGATTACTTATTATCCCTATTCCGGTCATTTTTCAGACAGAATTATGGCAATTCTCTTATAATTAAGGGGAAACCTGGGGCCGGAAAAACTTCCTTCGCGCTTGAACTCTTAAACATTGTGAGAGATGAGGTGCCCGTTCATTATATTTCAACAAGGGCATCAGAAGATCCTCTGTTACTGAAATTTCCCTGGCTTCAGGAAATAACTTCCGGTAAAAGGAGCAGGAACAGGGAAACCGAGAGACTGTCCGAGGCATCCAAGGTTAACCTGGAGAACCTTGAAAAAATGATAGAGGAGGGGCGTCTTGCAAATGGCAGTCATGGGGACATTCAGACCGGTCTGGTCATGAATGTGGAGGAACTCCTTCCTGAGCTCGAATATCTTTATTCTTTTGTAGATAAGAATCTATCGAGGAATCCTATCATTGTAATTGATTCGATTGAAGCACTTTCCGAGAAGTACGACCTTGACTCGTCGCTTCTCTTTTCCATAATACAGAAAGATCTTGTGGAGGCCTCAGGAGCAAACGTAATTGTTGTTATGGAAAGCGAGGGCCAGAACAAGCTAGATTATTATTCGGATGGAGTGGTTGCAATGACATATGAACTCCCGAATAACTTCCTGATCAGGAACGTTAAGATTGAGAAGCTGAGAGGAGTTTCAATTGGTTCCAGCCCGATCTACATTTACTCTCTCGACGAGGGCAGGTTCCACTCTTTCAACAGGGATAAGATCATATATCCTTCGACCAAGATTACAAGTCCCTCAACTGATATTACGAGCCAGGTGGAAGTCCCGTTCGGTAATAATGAATTTAATTCTATTCTTGAAATCAATAATGGAAGCATACCCATAGGATCTGTCGTTGTTGTGCACAGAAAGGGGAAATCAACTTCCGTCGATAAGTATGTTAATCTGCTCAAAAACAACCTGATTAAACAGACTATATCCCAGAGTCGTGGTGTTATTGATATCAGTTCCTCCAACTACGAATCCTCGAGGATACTATCACAGTGTCTCGAACCTGAATGGATGACTCACTACATTACCGCGGAGAAATCCGACAGACAGAGCCCGTACATTATCAACGTTGGAGGGAAGAGCATGATAGAGGACTTTCCTACGGAGGTGATTGACTTTTACCTTTCATCTTCGCAGAAACCTAATGTGTATATATTCTCGACCGATTTTCTGGAATTTGTATATGGTTCGACATTTTATGGCGATCTCGCTACTCTTATAAACAGCCTGCGTTCAAATGGAATTATATTCATTATCGCGGATGACGTCGAATTTGAGAAGATACTTCACTTTGGAACGTATGTTATCCACATGTCCGATAATTATGGTTACGTTACTGTCAATTCGAGCCCATCGGATCTATATCTCTGCAGCATTGAAAATGATCATGAAGGCTGGCCTTCCATAAAGCTTTCAATCATGGTATGAGACTTATACTGTTTATACCAGCGTCCTTGATTCTGACTATATTTTCATCGAACTCGTCTTCTTCAGTGTAGATCTGAACCAATATCCTCAAAAGATGCTGCATCGTTTCAGCTATTCCTAATTGCCTGTCAGAGTGCTTATAAACAATTGAAACTTTCAGCCTGTTGCCAGAAAGATCATAGGTAACTTTCCCTTTTTCCTTTTCATCTGTATGAATGGATTCGATAAAGCGCTCGCCGCCATTGCTCATTTCTTTCTTGATAATCTCCTGCAGGCTTGAACTGAGCAGAACTTCGCCACTTGCAGTCAGTTGATACATACACTATCGAAAAGACAGAGTAAGATTTAACTCATTGCTTGTCCTAACGGCCATGTGTTTCCTACAGAGAGGATGCGAAGACTACGAAAGAGCGAGTCGATGCGCGATCTGGTATCTGAAACACAGATCAGCAAACAAAAGCTCATAATGCCTATTTTTGTAGACGAAAATCTGAAGGAACCTAAGAAAATAGATACGATGCCAGGGATTCTTCGCCTTCCTTTGGGGGCTCTGGAGGAGTATTTTGGCAGACTTGAAGATCTTGGCCTTAGATCGGTGCTGCTCTTTGGAATACCCAAATCAAAGGACCCTATGGGAACCGCGGCTTATGATCCCGAAGGCGTGGTTCAGAAAGCACTCCATATATGCGATGAATCGTCAAGACTCATAAGTATCGCAGATCTCTGCCTGTGCGAATATACCGATCACGGGCACTGCGGCTTGATCCAGAACGGAAAAGTTGATAATGATTCCACACTTGAAACATATGGAAAAATTGCAACTTCATATGCCGAAGCTGGCGCCGATATGGTGGCTCCAAGCGGCATGATGGATGGACAGGTTGCTGCGATAAGATCGGCTCTTGACGCCGCAAATTACAGAGATACAGTAATAATGGCATACAGTGCAAAATATTCTTCTTATCTGTACGGGCCTTTCCGGGATGCTGCTGAATCAACACCCAAGTTCAGTGATCGCAAGTCATATCAGATGGATTTCAGGAATTCGAGGGAAGCACTCAGGGAAGTGGAACTGGACGAAGTTGAGGGAGCGGATATAGTGATGGTTAAGCCCGGCCTCTTCTATCTGGACGTTGTAAGTCAGGTCCGAAAGATTACAAAGAAGCCGCTGGCAGTATACAGTGTCAGTGCGGAATACACTATGATAAAGAACGCTGTTGACCTTGCCTTGGCCCAGAGGGAGATTATTAATGAAGCGATTTATGCTCCATTTCGCGCAGGTGCAGACATGTTAATCACGTACTTTGCCGAGTTTTACGCCGAGAACTTTTAACGGACATTGCTGATATTTGTTAACGTTGTTTGGGAGAGAGAGTTTTCTTTGCGTCTTTCATAATGGTTATCTACTTTTAGGGGATGGCGTGTAAGGTGAACTATAAATGCCAGTATATTTGGGAATGAAGGCTCCGGAATTTTCCGTGAATACAACAAAAGGTCCATTGGTTTTTTCGTCGTTGAAAGGAAAGTGGGTTCTCCTGTTTTCGCACCCTGCGGATTTTACTCCGGTGTGCACGACAGAGTTCCTTGCTTTCACTGAAAGATATGAAGATTTCAAGAAGCTTGGTGTAGAGTTGATTGGGCTCAGTGTTGACAGCATATACAGTCACATTGCATGGATGAGGGACATAAAGGAGCATTACGGCGTGGAGATTCCGTTCCCCGTCATTGCCGATATCGACAAGGAAGTTGCTAAGGCATACAACTTGTTTGATGAAAAATCAGGAGTAACTGTCAGGGGAGTTTTCATCATCGATCCGAACCAGGTCGTAAGATGGATGATATATTATCCCGCAGAGACTGGAAGGAACATGGATGAAATTCTAAGGGTTGTCAAGGCACTCCAGTTTAACTGGGACAAGAAGCTGGCTACGCCTGCTAACTGGAAGCCTGGAGAGGCTGGAATTGCAGGAGCTCCTCTGACTCTCGAAGACAGCTTCCAAAGAGACAAAGAAGGCTCTGAGCGCTGGTACCTTAAGAGAGTAAAAGCATAAGCTACCGTCTTTTCCATGACGGAGTGCATAATGTACAACGTGGTGCTGGGTGACTTCCACCCGTCCACAATATGCGTTGAGAGATCAAGATTTCCAGGGTCTCTTAACGCGCTTCTTTCGCTGACAAATCCTGAATACGCTGAGGAGAGTCTCAAGGAATACATCGAAGAATATGCCAGAACAGATGAGATAATGCCCGAGGACAAAACCGTTGGATTTGTCGTGTTTAATCTCCAGAAAAGAATTGTTTCGGTTTCACTTAGCTCTATAAACGCGTCGGAGGATGCTGCGCTGAAGAAACTTCGGGAAAAACTAGAAGGGATCGGTTTCGTTTTTGAACTGGACGGCCCGTCCCATTGATCCAGGTAATGGACGATGCTCTTGATAAGAGGAAATCTAAAAGTTAAATAGTCCCTTTTGATTGCTATTTTATGTTTGATTCCCCAATAGAGTGGGCGATAGTTGTACTCGTAATCCTTGTGCTTTTTGGCACCAAGAAACTTCCTGAGTTTGCCAGGAATGTTGGAAGGGCGTCTGGGGAGTTCACCAGGGGAAAGATGGAGATTGAGAGGGAAATTAGAGCAGCTGCTAATCCAGCTTCGCCGAGTTCATCTGGTAATGAGAGTGTGGTTAATGCAGCAAGGGCACTGGGTATAGATACTTCGAACAAGGATGAGACTGTTCTCAGAAGAGAGATCTCTGATAAACTCAAGACCTCCTGATGGATACCGAGGACTACGTAAGGATATTCCTAAGTCACTTGGATGAGCTGAGGCGCCGCGTTATCAATATATTGAAGACATTTGCCCTTTTTTTTATAATTTTTCTAATTTTTGATGTCAGATATGTGACTTTCTTTGGTTTTCATTTTCCCTTTCTCTACCCTGATATATACAGAAATATAGGAGCTCAGTTTTTGACCGCGATTGAGGCACATGTTTTGCCAGCCGGGTACAATGTTTTGACCCTGAATCCCACAGATGGGGTTGTGGCAGATTTCTACAGTTGTATGTTTCTTGCAATCGTGTTTTCCATCCCAGTTATCGTGGACCAGGCTGCAAAGTTCCTGACACCAGGTCTAAAGAAAAAAGAGCTACAGGCATTGAAATCGGTTGTTGTGCCCGGATCCCTCCTTTTTTTTGCAGGATCGTTTGTAGGCATCTGGATATTTTTGCCTGAGCTCTTCCGTATTTTCCTTAACTATGATATTGGCCTGAGCGTCCAACCATATCTCAGCATCAGATCCTTCGTAAATTTTGTGCTGATCTATGTACTAGGATTCGGCTTGTCGTTCGAGGTCCCGGTTTTCATGGTTATGTTGTCAAGATTTGGGATAGTTACCGCTGACTATTGGGCAAGTAAATGGAGGTATGCTGTCGTAGGTGCACTGATATTTGGTCTTATATTTTCACCGGGCGTGACTGGTTTCACCATGATGGCACTGGCAATACCTATAATTATCCTGTACTTTGGAGGAATTTACTTTGCAAGAAGGGCAGAAAGGAAGGTTGCACAGGAGCAGGCAGTGGTAGTTGACGCCTAATACATTGTAAGGTTGAATTTTCTATCCATTTCCTCGTAACTTTTCCTGTCGCTGATGCCAAGGATACTGGACATCTTAGCCATTTCATCAGCGTCTGATTGATCGTATTCTTCCCTGCCGAGTGCTAGTCTTTTGAGATCGTCCCTGAAGTAGACTATTTGACCATGCTTTCTGAGACAATGTATGCATTCTGCAACCTCGTCCTCGTCATCTTTCATTTCGGCAAAACAGTCTTTATAGCTCATAGATCACCACATCTCTTTGCATCAAAGGCAGGCATTCTCACATTGTATCTATCTATCATTATGCGCAAATAAAATGCAAGGTTGGAGAGATATTCTCTTGCAGCATCATCCTCGAACTGCGAAAAGCCGCAACTTCCGATAGAATGAGACATATCCACCAGCGATTCGATTGAATCCTTGCCAGAAAGAATGTTTCCAATGTGAGATAAGAATTCTGCGGCGGTTTTGTATTTTTCCTTATGCGTCAAAGAATATGCAAACATGTACTTTTCCTCACGTGTCTTTATCCTTGACCATGCATCGCTGATTTCTCCCGAGAGGATAGCGGATCTGATTATTTCCAAATCAGTAAGTATGTTCATCTAAATCCCTCCGAAAACTCCTCCCGCGAACGGCAACAGGGTGAAGAAAAGTCCAAAAGTAAAGAACAAAACAACAACCATCACAGCAGAGAAATAAACCGGTAACTTGCTGGAAACTGAAAGATCGAAACTGCTGTCTTCGCTGCCTTCTCTCCAGTACATGAACATCATGACGCGGAAATAATAGAATACTGAAATGGCACTGTTCAGTATTGCAACAACTGCGAGCCACCAGAGTCCTCCCTGGACAAGCGATAGGAAGAGGAAGAATTTGGCCAGGAATCCTCCCGTTAAGGGTATGCCCGCAAGCGACAGCAGAATGATGGAAAAAGCTAAAGCCAATCCAGGAGACTTTTTGGCTAGCCCGGATATATCATCCATAGTTGGTCTTTCCTTCTTTATTACGTTCATAGTAAGAAAAGCACCACCCTTCATGAATATATATACCAGGGAATAGAGCATGCCTGCCGCGATCGCATAATTCGTTGCCTGACTTCCGGGAGCAAAACCAGCAACCGCGAAAACGAGGATAAGATATCCGGCCTGTGCAACGCTGGAATAGGCGAGAAGCCTTTTCAAGTTGTTCTGAGACAATGCAGCTATATTTGCATACGTCATCGTCGCTACGGCCAGGATTGCGAAGAAAACATAAACGTATGGATCAAGACCTGCGAAACCGGCAATAAAAACTTTCAACATTATCAAGAAAGCAACAAGCTTACTCCCGGTGGATAGGAAGCTCGAAACCGAGTTTTCAGTCCCGTCATAAGTATCTATCGCCCACTGGTGCATTGGAAATATGGCAAGCTTGAACCCGAACCCGATTATAAGGAAGGCGAGCGCAATAAGCATATCCGGAATGGAGGAGATTGCTATCGTACCCAAAAGACTGAAAGTGCCGGTTGAAAGATAGAAGTAGGAAAGACCGAAAATTATAAATGCAGTAGCGACCGTGCCGGTGAAAAAGTACTTTGTTGCTGATTCGAGTGTGCGTTTCGTCTTGTGGAACCCTGCAATTATATACGTTCCAATACTGACAGCCTCGAATGTAATGAACAGAACGATTAGGTTATAGCTGAAGGCAGCTATTAGCATGCCGACCGAGACAAAAAGAAGCATTGCATAGAATATTTCACTTCTTGCGGCAATATTCTTCAGGGCAGGATATGTGATAAAGCCTGATGCTACCAGGAAGAGCATTGCAAAGTAGAAGCCAAAGCCGTTGAAGACCATGCCTTGCGATGCGGCATATGGCAGAATATTGTACCATTCCATCAGAATCAGGAAAAATGCGATAATGAAGGCAGCCATCGAGACCGTTGCATAGATTATTGATCTAAGTCTCATTATTCCCATTGCAAGAATGATAAAGCCTGCTGCTCCAAGTACGAGCATCGGATAGTAGAATGCCAGTTGATTGATGTCGAACGTCATATTATTCCTCCAGCGTAAGCCTGTATTGGACCGAAGAACAGGACAGGGAATATACCAAGGATGAGGATGATTGTGAATATAAGAAGAAGCATAGCTAATGCACCTCCGCTGACATCAGATATCTTTCCCAGTTTCTCATTGTACGGGCCGTACAGAGCCTTTTGTGCTGCCCAGATATGGTAAGAGGCTGTGATGAGCATTCCAAAAACAAGAAGGAATATCCAGTAACCGATGGTCTGAAAGGATCCTACAATAATAGAAAACTCTCCTACAAATCCAGCAAGGCCAGGAAGCCCAAGGGACGCAAGAAGCCCTCCGAGAAGAAGTGTCGAAAGGAAGGGAGCATCACGATAAATTCCACCGAGTGAAGGTATCCTGTCGCTTCCCGTCTTGATAAGGATGAAATAAATAGATGCAAAAACTAGCAGCATTATTATTCCGTGTGTTGCTATCTGAAACATTCCGCCTGAAGCCACTATGAGTGCATTCTCACTCCTGAAAGGATCCAGGAAGGAGGAGGCAAAGGCCAGTGTGACGAACCCCATAGATGCTGCACTTGCATATGCCATCATTCTTTTCAGAGATTGCTGGAACATGGCTGTGAGTGCGAAATATGAGATGCTTATGAGCCCAAGCCCCGCTAAAATGTCAAGGCCGGCCGTGCCTATCAACCCGCCGAATGGAAATATTATGCCAAAAAGACCATACCCCCCCATTGCTGAAAGTGCGCCCGCAAGTATGATTGTACCTGGATACGGGGCCTGTTCATAAGAATCAGCAAGCCATGCGTGAACAGGGAATGATGGAAGTTTCACCAAAAACGCGAATACAAAGCCGAAAAGTATGAAATATTTTGCAACCTCTGGCAGAGCTGACGTAAACGTGGCATTCTGCATTGCCTGAAGGAGATCATTCATCTGGAACGTCAGCACACCATATTGCAAATCATAGTAACTGTAAAGAGCGAATATGGAGAGCAGCATGAAAATCGAAGCTATATGAGTGTAGACGAAGAACTTGAGTGAAACGCTGTCCTTTCGGGATCCTCCAAATTTTCCTATAATGAAATAAACTGGAACAAGCACAAGTTCCCAGAAGACGTAGAAAAAGAGGAAGTTCCTTGAAATTAGAAGACCAATCATTCCAGCCTCAGTGAGCATGATCATCATGAACATTGATGCAGGGTAGAGTTTCTTATCTGTAACGAAGGCGGCAGCAGCAAATATTATTCCAGTCAGAATAAGCAGAGAATCCGCAAAACCTGAGACGCCGGTAGAGAAGTAGATCCCGACTGATTGCGAAAGAGCAATATTCAGCTGTGAAACGAATCCACCAGTATAACCGGATGAAAATCTGAGCACGCTGTAAAGGATGATAGCGATAAGCGTTATGACTGATGATATCTTGGTGAATATTGATGAACGCTCCTTCAGGAACATAGCTATAAGCGCGGAAAAAAGCACCCACAGGAATATCCCAAGAACAATCATAGTGAACCACCTATTATCTCAACCAAAAGGAAGATAATTGCAGCTATCAGGACCAGGAGGATAAAATAATTCTCAATTATACCAGACTGGATCTTCCTTAATGCTGAGCCGAGCCTGACGACATCATGACCTGTGGATTCGTTTGCTGAATTATAGCGGTACTCGAATCCTGAAAAAGCAGCAGATAAAGGCAGGATTCCTCTGACTGCCACCAGATTTGTGTATAACTTATCAAGATAATATTTGTTTTTTAACACCTTGTAAGCGCGGTTGCCTGTTGTATCCAGCTTCTTCCACCTGTTTCCAGTTCCAACATATATTCCAACCATAACGCCAACAGCTATGAGCACATATACGAGGACTTCCTGCATGAGAGGAACCGAAAATGCGACGTATCCCGGATCCAGATATTTATAAAAGCTGGTCTGGAATAAACCAAAAATAAGTGCAAGAACAGCCAGCGCCATCAAAGGAATCAGGACATATTTCGGCGGGTCCCTCGCATGTTCAGCCAGGTATGAACGTGGCTTTCCCAGAGCCACCATAGAAAACATTCTGAAGGTGTAGAAGGCAGTAAAGAATTCACCGAAGGCAAGGAATACCCATGGAAGTATGTGGGCAGCATTATAGCCCGATGATATGTAGTAAGACCATGAAGCATCAACAATTGCTCCTTTCGAGAAGAAACCTGCGGCAGGCGGGATGCCGGCGAGTGTTATTGCACCTATGAACATGAGTGTAACTGTCCACGGCATCCTGCGCCACAGACCACCCATTTCCCTCAGGTCTCTCAGATCCATGAGTGCTATGAGAATTGCACCGGCGGATAGGAACAGAAGAGCCTTAAAGAAGGCATGAACGACAAGCTGGTACAGTGCCAGTGAAACTCCGGCGGAACCTATTATTCCGCCTATTCCAAGCGCAGCCATCATGTAGCCTATCTGACTTATGGTTGAATAAGCAAGAACTCTCTTGACGTCATTCATAACCCAGGCAAGGGTTCCGGAGTAAATTGCCGTAAAAGCGCCGATGAAAGCAACCACATAAAGAGAGAAGGATGCGGAGTCCAGAAAGAGCGGGAATATCCTTGCTATTAGATATACACCTGCTGTAACCATGGTTGCCGCATGTATCAGCGCCGAAACCGTTGTTGGACCTTCCATTGCGTCCGGTATCCATACATGCAGAGGGAACTGTGCTGATTTGCCTATCGCACCGCCAAGTATGAATATTGTAACAAGAGCCAGTTTACCTGGTCCTATGAGTGCCGCCACTGCAGGGGCATTTCCTATCAGGGTGGGAATACTCAGCGGGTCCGCATAAGTGCCTGATAGTGAGGAATATAATATCGCTAGTCCTATGATAAGTGACATATCACCAACACGAGTAACGATGAATGCCTTCTTTGCTGCCGATGCGGCATTCGGCTTGAAGTACCAGAATCCTATCAGCAGGTACGAGCACAGACCAACAATTTCCCAGAACAGGAATAATATCACAAGATTAGAGGATAGTATAACGCCAAGCATTGCCGATGTAAAGAGGGCGGTTTCGGCAAAATAGACATGTTTCTTTGGATCCTCTTTCATGTAATAAGTGGCAAACAGGTGTATCATCAGAGATACGAAGGATACCATCAGCACCATTACCACTGCCAGATGATCCACGTATACGCCGTAGCTCAGGTTCGCGAACCATGAGTATGATTCATGGATTGTGGATGATCCAATTGTAAGGTAAACGTAACCCGAAAGTATGAATGAAATCGCGATCGAAGCGGAACTTATGATCCCTGCTAGCCTGATTTTGCGCATTCCTGTTACAAGCGCTATTGGTGAAGCCAGAAGCGGCGATAGAAATATGAACCAAACTGCAAAATCCATGTTTATCCCTTTATCTCACTGAGCAGTGGAATGTCTACCTTTCCAAACCTTCTGAACACTGCAACCAGAAGGCTGAAACCGACGACGGATTCAATTGCTGCTATAGCTATCACAAATAGCGCTAGAACGATAGGATCCGGTAGAGAACCAGCAACTGATATCAGGTTTAATACCGCCGAATTTATCATTATCTCAATGGATATCAGCATTTTGATACCGACTTTTGAGCTCATTACTCCATAAAGACCAATACAGAAAAGAAGAAGAGCGACTGTCTGTGGTATAATCAGGGGCATTGACATTCAATCATCCCTCCCCGTTATGTATAACATGCCAATGATACCTCCAACAAGAATAAGCGAAAGAAGCTCGAATGCAACTATGTATGTTGTGAAAAGCGAAGATGCAACTGCCCCTATATTCTGGGATACTTCCTGGAAACCTGTTATGCTTCTCAGCATGGTGACGAAGAAAACAAGGAAGAAGACAGCTACGGCCACAAACGCCTTCTTATTCAAATTCCTTACCTCCCGTGAGCATCAGGGTAAAGACAAGAAGCGTGACTATAGCGCCTACGTAAACAAGAAGCTCGATACTTGCCACAAGGGATGAACCGAGAAGGAGGAACACGCCAGCCATGCTGAAAAGGAAAAACATGAGCCATGTTGCCGAATGTACGATATTCTTATCCTGGACCGCCTTAATTGCAGTCACCAAGAGCAGAATTGCGAATATCAAAAAAAGGATTGTAAATATTATCGTCGAGTCACTCATTTCTTTACCTCCTTCTCATCCATGGCCAGTTCTAACGGTGAGTACAGGAAGCTGTTCTTTGTCCTGGCAGTCTCAAATTCATGCGTGAGGTAAATAGCCGTGGTTGGGCATATCTCTTCACAGTTCCTGCATACCGTGCAGGTACCGAAGTTAACGTCAGGATATAGCATTCTCTTGTTTCTTGGATTCTCCCTGACCAGTTTTTCCATCTTGATGCTACCGTTCGGACAGACTTGTTCGCATAGCGTGCAACCAACACAGTCATCAAGTTTAAGAGATATTCTGAACCTGAATCTTTCAGGCTCATACGGCCTTACTTCTGGATACTGCACAGTGACTGGTTTCCTGAAAATATGTGATGCAACGCTGATCATCCCGCTCAGGATCCCTACCAGTGGTATCCTCTTCTTTGGTTCCTTTACTTCCATTCTACCATCCCAGTCCCAGTGTTAGGACACCAGCCAGCACAAGATTTATGAAAGAAATTGGAAGCAGGTACTTCCATCCGGCATTTACAAGGCGATCTATCCTTATCCTGGGCATAGACAACCAGATTGTGAACGATATCAGTACGAGAATAAGTCCCTTGACTATAAGCCATATAAAACCGATCTGCGATGAGAATGGGCCATTGAAACCGCCGATATACAGCAGCGCAATCAGCAAAGACCCCAGGAAAATAGAACCAAAAAGCCCAATGTAAAAGAGCGCAAATCTCATTCCGGTGTACTCAGTGGAATAACCGGAAACAAGTTCACTGTCGCTCTCGCCCATATCAAACGGTGCGTATGATGCGCGGGCTATCATTGCAATAAAGAAAACGAAAAGACCTATCGGTTCCAGGATACCATAGGGAAGTATCTCTGTCGTAACTATGGCCTCAAGGCTCAGTGAAGTTGGCGTTCTTGCAGAAGCCATCACAACTATCGCCAGCACTGAGAGCATCATTGGTACTTCAAAAGAAACATCCTTGGCAACCGATCTGAGCGCTCCCATGAGTGCGTATTTATTATGAGAGCCAATGCCCGCCAGTACTTCTCCTATCGGCATGATTGCTAGTATGGCAAAAATGAAGATTATGCTCACATCTGAATACGTAATGGTGAGATTTCCGAATATTGAAAGATTTCCATAAGGCAAAAAAGCAAACGCTAGGATCAGGCCGAAGAATACGATATATGGCGCCACCTTGTAAGGAAGATCATCCCTCTCTTTTGGAAATATGATCTCTTTGCCCATTAATTTCAGCGCATCCGCGATAAGTTGCAGGGAGCCAAACTTCCCGACCCTGTTTGGTCCTATTCTCTGCTGCACCCGGGCCATGTACTTTCTGAATAAATATATCATGAAAATCAGCATAATGCTGACGAAAATAATTAGAATAATGCTCTCTATGATGTACGCCAGAGCATAGCCTATGTCATGCCCCAAAAAGCTCAGGACGCCATAGATCCAGTGAAGTATGTTCATCGGTCAATCTCCCCGAAAACGAGATCTATTGAACCGCTTATTGCTATCATATCTGCCAGCATGACATCTTTTGCCAGCACAGGCAGGATTGAAAGATTCTTGAATGTCGGACTCCTCACTCTGACCCTGTACGGCTTGACTCCGCCATCTGCGACGATATACACACCAAATTCTCCCTTCGAGGATTCAGTCCTTGCATAATACTCGCCGTCGCCGCGAAGTCGTATCATCATTGATTTTTTCGCTTTTGGATTGAAATATGGACCTTCGGGTAGCTTCTCTAGACCCTGCTTTATAATCCTGAGGGACTGCCTCATCTCCTCGAACCTGACCAGGAACCTGGCAAGATTGTCGCCTTTATGTGATATCGGTATTTCGAAGTTGACCTTGTCATAGAAAAGATACGGTTCAGCCCTGCGAATATCATACTCAACGCCGGAAGCCCTAAGCATGGGTCCGGTAACACCGTATGCAATTGCCACCTCCCTGCTGAGAACACCGATTCCTTTCGTCCTTGAAAGAAAAACGTCATTCTTCACATAAAGCTTGTAAATTTCCTCGAGTCTCTTGGGAAAAGTTTCAAGAAAATCCTTGATCTCTTGGATTATCTTATCGTTGAAGTCTTGATAGACTCCACCGATGCTCATGTAATTTGTTTCCTGTCTAGACCCGCAGGCTTCCGTAAAAATCGTAAGTATCTTTTCCCTTTCGGCGAAGCAGTAAAAGAATGGAGTGAGCATCCCAAGGTCGAGCCCGAATGCGCCGGCCCAGACAAGGTGAGCTGCAATCCTGCTCAGCTCTGCGATTATAACGCGGATCCACTTGGCTCGGTCCGGCGGTGGAACACCAAGGATCTTTTCTGCCGCCTCAAGATATCCCACCTCCATGTTCATTGCACCAACGTAATCCATTCTGTCAAAGTAAACCAGGTTATCGCAGTAGAAACCCATCTCGCAGAGCTTTTCTGCATTCCTGTGCAGATAACCAATGATTGGTTCAAGTTCCCTTATTATCTCGCCATCGAGTTTGGCTTTTAACCTCAACACGCCATGCATGGACGGATGTTGCGGACCGATGTTCAGTTCTATCCATTGGTCGTTCACCAGCCATCACCAGCATCAAAAGTTACGTAATCCTCGCCGTCTTCGTCCATGTTGATGTATTGGACTTTGCTCAGGTCATAATCCTTTCTCAGAGGATGACCGACCCAGCTCTCCGGCAGAAAGAGTCTTTTCAGGTTAGGATGTCCCTCGAACTTTACGCCAACAAGGTCGTATTCCTCGCGTTCGTCCCAGTTTGCGCTGGGCCATATTCCAGTGACGCTTGGAACAACGCTGTTCTTTGTATTGACCTTGACAACAACATATTCGTTGCGTTCCATTGAATGCAGATGATATACGACATCAATCGAATCCTTCTTGTCAACCGCAGTTACAAGTGATAGGTGATCGAAGCCGTTACTTCTCATCTCCTTCATGAATGGAATAAGATTCTCAATGGAAACAAGAACGATTTTACGGCCATCCTTTCCCTTGCTTTCAGAAATAATATCGACCATAGTATCACCTGTCCGTTTCTCCCCTGATTTTCTTCTGAAGTGTTATGATACCGTAGGTAAGTGCCTCAGGTGTCGGGGGACAACCAGGTACGTAAACATCAACAGGGACAACGCGATCAACACCCAATACAACGGAATATCCCCTTGCGTAGGGTCCTCCTTGTATAACGCATACACCCATTGCAATAACGTATTTCGGGTAGGGCATCTCGTCGTAAACCCTGCGGATTCTCGGAGCCATTTTCTTTGTTACGGTTCCGGAAACAATCATAAGATCGGATTGTCTGGGAGAATTACGGAATATCTCGCTGCCAAATCTTGAAATGTCAAGTTTAGAGGCCTGTATCGCCATCATCTCTATCGCGCAGCAGGCAAGTCCCAGAGTTAAGGGCCAGAGTGAATTGCTTCTTCCCCACGTAAGTGCATTTTCCAGCGTAGTGGTAAGAACTCCCGTTTCACCTGTCTTCATTTTACCCACCTCATATGACCCTCTTTGAATGCATAGTAAACAGCAAAAAGGGGCATCAGCAGGAATAGAATGGTTTCAATAAAAGGATAAATACCAAGATGATAGAAGTTGAAAGCCCAAGGAAACAGCAGGACCATGTCAACATCAAATAATACAAACAGAAGCACTACAACGAAATACTGTATGTTGACAAATTTCCCAAAATCGCCAACTGCAACCTCACCGGTTTCGTATGGTTCCATATATCTTGAATCCTGGACTTTTGGTGACATTGAGTTTCCAAGGTTTTTAATTATATCAGATGGCTTGAGGCTTATGCCGGGTTTTTTGTATCTGCCCTCACTCAGGCTCGGAATGATGGAAAAAATCAGTACCATAGCCAGAATGAGCAGAATCAGTATTATGGCTATGGGCAGATATCCCTCAAGCATGCTCTGGAAATCGCAAGAATGTATTTAAGAATTTATGAGTCCTGTTCAAGCAAACAACTATTTCCCAAGACTTTTCGCATAATCAAGTCTAACAGTTACATCGATGAATATGTTGTACGTAATCATTCTCGAAGGTTCTGGATTTCTTCAATTATGTTTTCGGTTGCCCATCCGTAGTTGTAGAAAATGATTGAATTTGAACCTGCAGATAGAGCAGCCTCAACTGACTCGTGAAGCCTGGCGGAATTGTATGCATATGGATAGGTAAGATTTATTCCCGTACGGACTGGAATGTTGCTTGGAACCTTTGTTCGGATAAGAGAGACGTCGCTCTTAATTTCGGAAATGTTCTGGTAATATGCAATCAAATCCAGTGCCTTTATAGTGCCAGGAGGAATTTTAAGATCAATACCTGAACCCGCCAGTCCCCGACTTGTACTTACTATGCTTATATTAGTTCCAGCTACAATTGCAGCTTCCGAATACTCAAGCAGGAGATCCCTACTGACTGCATTCTTGAATGAAATAATATCCTCAAATCCTGCCTGTATCGTGGCCTGGTTTAAATCTGGAAACGCCACCTCGTCTGGATTACTGATATCCCTCATGCTCAGAACCTGATCATGAATATAGCTGATCGCATGTTTTCTGGAAAGGTTGAGATCGATCCCTTTTGAGCGGGCACTTGCAATGCAGTCTGGGCAGAAACACGTCGAAAGCAGGTAAGACATTACAGGTGTAATCCTGATACCCATGACCTCATGATGCGCCCCATGAATAAAGGCTGAAGGAAAAAATGCAGATTCCAGCTCGATTTCCCCTATATCGTATCCCGTTGCAAGAGACATTATCATAGATTTTATGTATTTCGTGGAGTCAGACTTCACAGGGCACAGGAAATTCCTATCCTTCTCACCGTACATGTTTTCAACCGCTAGATCCGGATACTCGACTGCAAACCTGCCGTTGTGAAGGCACACTGTCCAAGCGTTTACGGTGATACCGTAGTCTTTGGCAATATCAACAGATTCTTTCAGTATATCCCTGCCAGCATGTGAACTGCTCTTGAACGGCTTAAGTTTGCTGCTTTTGAAGTCATCTTTACCAGGATCAAAATATATTACACCCTCATCTGCATAGTACACCTTTTTTGCTGGATTGTGAGGGAGAAAGAAGCGTCCGCTGTGATAGCTGACTGCGAGGTTTATAAATTCAATTCCACTCTTGGCAAGCAAGGATAATACATTCCTGGTCCCTTCGTCTGCAATATCCCATGGATGCACATACATTCCTAGTCGCATGGGATTGAAGCTCGCAGTTACACTAAATTATTTGCTTTAAAGCATGTTGATTCTTATAGATTTGAACAGGTGATCGAAAACAAGCCTTTCATAAGGAATGGCCTAATTCGATATTCTCTATAAAGCAAAATTTATGGTACTCTTTACATATATCCGCCGTTGCGAAGTAAGAAGTGCGCTGAATGCGGTGCTGTGATTTCAGCTTCTGACACTGTCTGCCCTTTCTGCGGTGCAATCCAGGCCACAGGAACCAGTAAAAATGCATTTGTTCCGGAAGCTGAGATGCAGGAGCGCAGGAAAAGTTATCTGGACGGCAGAACATATCTGCTTCAGGGGGAAGAGGTTGTTGGGACATTCATGCCGGATATGGGATTTAAGAGAAGGGCATTCAGGTCCGCTTTCCTTGCTTCTTTCATCTATCTCCTTATAGTGACTGGTTTTGGAATATTTACAGGTATTAGCGGGTTAGGTCCATTATCGGCTTTGAGTGTTATTTTATTTGTTCTAACCACTGTAGGGGTTCCATTGCTAATATCGCTCCCAATTTCGTTTGTGCAGATAAGGAAACTGTTCTCCGTTGTCTATGTGATAACGAGCAAGAGGATCATAATTCCACAGGTAAGGAAGAAAAATGGACCTGTCATAATGCGAATCGCTGACGTTCCGGCTGCATTGCTAGTTAAAAACCGAAGGATTAAATCAGAGAGCGAGGAACAACAGTATTCATTGACGTTTTTGCCTCCTGGATCTGCGATTCCTGCAAACCAGACCAACCCGCAGGTAACATTAAGAGACCTCTTCACATCCATGAGAAGAATGGGCAGGCAGTCTTCATTGAGGTTATTGATAACAAATTCCTTCAGGCTCATTTCATTTGAAGAAGCTCAGAAGGGCCTCTCCATGTTCAATTCTTTGAAGCAGCCTGTTGCGGATAAAGCCTCGAGTTAAAGACTACTTCTGCTTCCTTTCTTTCCATGATTCTATTAACCTGATTAAATCCCTGGGATCAAATGGCCTTGCCGTTCTTTGCTTTACTGCAGCGATCAATTCGCCAGGGTTTCCCTCCAGACCGTTACCTGACACTTCTTTCAAAATTTTAGATAATAAGGCATCAGGTAAAGGTTCTATCTCGTCTGTAATGCGAATATCATCCAAGCTTGTTCCTTTTGAGATGAGATCAAGAGCCGCCTCCATAGATATTTCACCCAGAGATCTTCCCTTTATTATTCTTGCCACATCAATTATTGTCTGATCTTCAAGATATTTTCCGCTTTTTTTCTCTATCTCTGGCAGCCTCTGTAGTATGAGCCTTGCTGAGTATCTTGGCGTTAACTGAGCCGAAAGGGAGAGGAATAATCCAAGTTTCGCTTCATGAACGAGTGTGGAGGCATCTTGAAGTGATATGTTATAATCCTTGGCGAGTTTCTTTATTCTCTCTTCGGCCGAGAGTTTTCCAAAATCCATTGCAGATTCAATTGCTTCTTTTGATACACGTATCGGCTCGAGGTCTGTTTCCGGATACATGCGCTCTGCTCCGGGAAGCGGGCGGAGAAAGGCAGTTCTCCCCTGATCAGAAAAGTATCGCGTTTCATCAAGCTTTAAATCGAGAAGGTGACGAATCCTGGCTGGGATTTCGCTTTCAAGTATTGACGCTTTTGAATCGTTTGCAATTACAAGCATGAATGCGTCCAGTTGACTGCAGCCAGCTTTTTTAGAAAGCAGTTTAACATCGTCCTTTGTTAGCCCGTAACCTGGGAGTTCATCTGAATGTAATATTCCCTGGACGGCAAAAACCTTCGTGAGATCTGCAATCTCCTTTCCAAAGCGCAGATCGGACGACTTCAGGACGCCGGACATATTTGCTAGTTTAGATAAATATACATGCTTCTTTTCTTTCAAACCCCTGCTGATTATTGAGCTGCCTGACCCCTCAAGGTCAGTGCTCACGTCGATAAACTGAAATTTTTCGTGCGGGAAACCTCCTCGTTCTTTGATTATGGATGCGGCTTTTTCGAGCATCAATTGTCGATCCGTTTCACTTTCGATTGCTTCCTTGATCTGGGATATCCGGGATATCCCCTTTATCTCCACCCTACCATGCCCCATGGACATGTTAACATCCTGCCTTATTGAATCAGCATCACGCCTGGCCATTCCGGTTGTCATGGCGGTCAGACCAATTTTCCTCGCGACCTCAACGGCATGATCTTCGTCGACTACATCCGGTTCAGTGGTTATTTCAATCAGCGGTATTCCCAGGCGTCCAAGGGAATAACGGACAGAATCACCAGAATCAGATAATTTCCTGGCTGAATCTTCCTCAAGGCATACCGAAGTTATGCCCACTCTTCCTTTCGATGTCTCAATATTTCCATTCACAGCTACAAGGGATGTTCTCTGGAATCCTGATGTGTTTGAGCCGTCGATGACTATCTTTCTCATGCATTCGATAACAGGCAGGATTGTGCATCCGAGCGATGCGGCTACCTTTAGCGCCGTGTTCAGGGCATCTTCGTTTATAGGTCGGGGTGGCTCCTCATCGTAGTCCACAAGGCAGGTATTATCCGGACACACATAAGTGAAAGACCGATCTCTCTCTTCCTCATATCTGGCAGCCCTATCAACTACTCCGGATTCGCCGCTAGCTGGCCTGAGTCTCCTGTGCAGCTCGAATGAACCGGATTCTTTCCCTTCCACAGGGCATCTGCAGAACAGCTTTCCTGTATTCAACTGCACATGCACTTCAAGTCCTATTTTCAGGTGATTTTCCATTATAATTCACCACCTAGCAGGGATCTTTCGGAAATCTCTCCCCTTAGATTCTTTGTCATCCACGTTTCGAATTCGTCAGGATGGTGAGCAAGCACGTACATGGATTTAGTCAGAGCGGTTTCTGGAAGCATGTTCTCCAGGGGAACTGCTCCCGCAGCAAGAAGTTTCCTTCCACTCGCATAAACTTCAAGGTCCACTCTTCCATAAAGACACTGGGATGTTATCACAAAATGCTTGCCCTCGTCTGTCAACTCGCGAATTTTTGGGAGAAGCCGATCTGCAACGTGGCCTAATCCGGTCGCCATAATGACGACTGCCTTTTTCTTCGTTGAGAAGGATTCCAGATCATCCTGGTTGGATAGAGGGTTGAAATAGTATATTCCTGCTGCCTGATCGAGCTTGTCGGAAAAAATAGTTCCCGCATCAGGTCCCTTGACGTCTCTGCTTAGAAGGACCTTTTTATCTACGATAGATCCAAGTTCGCCTGACTCGATCGCCCTGAACGCGTCCCTGCGTGTTGTATGCATTTTACGCGCCCTGACTCCCCTGATCAGTGTCGATCGCCCATCGGATATTGATGAATGCATGCATATGCCTACTTCTCCAATTTGCTCCATTGAAAAACGTACGGATGCCTCAATGTTCTCAAATGCGTCACTGCTTGGCCTGTCAGAGCTTCTCTGCGATCCTGTCAGAATGATAGGCCCACTCTGCTTTTCAAACATGAATGCAAGAGCGGATGCTGTGTAGGACATCGTGTCTGTCCCGTGCAAAAGAACGACTGCATCCTCCTCATCCAGAGCCTTGCTGACGAGCCTGCCTGTTCTTATCCAGTTATCCGGTTGCATGTTCTCGCTGAGTATGCTGTCTATAATCTTTGCCTTCAGTGTGATCTTTTCCTTTATGTCACGAATTGAGTCTAGGATGAAGCCTATATCTTCGGTGGGCTTGACTGCACCTGTTGCATAGTCGACCTTGCTTGAGATTGTTCCCCCAGTGGAAAGAAGACTTATTTTTCTGGATCCGGAACCTATGGTGGCAACTTCCATCGCATGCTTGTTATTGCCATGACTCTCCTCCAAGATCTCGAGCAGCTTTACCGTCTTGAAGGAAAACCTGACGTTATATCCGCTTGGAAGCTTGAAGACCAGTTCATCACCATCACGCTTGATAAAAGTGACTTCAAGAAACTGTCCTTCGTGTTCTATCTTCAGCCTGGATCCGAATTCCGCGAATTCTTTTCCTGTCATTCCAACACCCTGATCAGCAAGTATCCATTCGTGGGCATAATGCACCGCTGAGGCAGATATCATCAGCCAATAAAAGCTTAGTTCACTAAAACGGTCAAATAATCAGTAATCAGAGAGGGGCCGATTCCTGCTGGAAGAGGGTATTCCAAGCATAGATGCAAGTAACGAGGCGTTTCTGGGAGCATTTCCCTGAGGATGGTTGTTAAAATATACATAAAGATCAGTGTATCTTGATTCGGCATCCCTAATTCTTCCTGCAATTGCATTAAGTTCTGCTTGGCTGTAACTATAAAGGTACCTGTCCATCCCCTGGCTGTTCGGGTTTGCCCATTCCTGCGCATTCTGGCCATGAAGCCGGACATAAGCCCAATTTGTTCCAGACGAGATACCCTCAATGTGTCTCTCCGGGCTGTCAACCGCAACAATACTCACCGACTTTTCGGACAATTTATCGGCCAGTTCCGAATTATTGTAAAGATCCCTGTTTCTAACCTCAACAGCATACCTGTACTTAGAGGAATCGACCATTGAAACCAAAGTCAGAAGGTTATCGATGTGCCTTGCCCCAAAAAATGGAGGAAGCTGGAGCAGAATTGCCCCAATCAAGCCGCCTTTATACAATATATCGAGGACGGATGCTTCAAAGGACTGCACAAAATGGCCGGCAGCTTCACCATTGCGCAATAGCATGTCATGAGAAAGATCCCTCGGCAGCTTGACGGAAAATCTGAATCCATTAAAACCCCTAACTTTCTGCACCCAGGATGAGACAACTCTTTCAGTAGGTATCATGTAAAAAGTGCTGTTTATCTCAACTGACCTGAACTTGTCTGCGTAATAGGTAAGTTTATCACGACTCGGGTCAGGGTAAAAATTACCTTCCCAATCTTTGTAGGACCAGCCGGAACAACCGAGAAAAATCATTTGGTAGTCTTAAGCATCTCTTTTGCAATTATGATTCTCTGTATCTGGTTTGTTCCTTCATAAATCTGTGTTATCTTTGCATCACGCATGTGACGCTCTGCATCAAAATCAGTGGTGTAACCGTAGCCGCCAAAGAGCTGGACGCAATCAGTTGTTATGCGCATTGCAGAATCAGATGCATGAAGTTTCGCCATTGATGATTCCATTATACAAGGTTCATGGTTTTCCCACTTTTTGGCTGCATGATATGTGAGGAGCCTGGAGGCTTCCAGCTCTGTTCCCATCTCAGCCAGCATGAACTGTATTCCTTCGAAATCTGAAATTGCCTTCCCGAACTGTTTCCTCTGCTTTATGTAGGACATTGCTTCATCGAGTGCACCTTGAGCGATTCCAACCGCCTGTGCGGCGATACCAATTCTTCCTGCATCAAGTGTTTCCATCACCACCCTGAATCCATCGTTTTCATTTCCCACAATATTTTCTGCCGGTATGACTGCATCCTCAAACACTATTTCGACGGTACTCGATCCACGTATTCCCATCTTGTGTATGTCTCTGCTTACTCTTATTCCTGGATAGCTTGACTCCGCAACAAACGTAGTTATCCCCCTGTGCCCCCTTGATGGATCAGTGACTGCATCAAAGACAAAGAATTCAGCAATTCTGCCATTGGATACGAAGATCTTCGATCCGTTCACTATGTAATTCGATCCCCGTTTGACTGCCCTAGTTTTGATGGATGCTGCATCACTTCCTGCGCCGGGCTCCGTTATCGCAAGGCCGCCAACGCTACCGCTCGCAACCCTGGAAAGATATTTCTTCTTCAGTGGTTCGCTTCCAAACATTAGAAGTGGTTCTGCGAATAGAGTAAGCGCTCCATCCAGTACCAGCGCAGTGCTCGGACATGCCTTTGAAAGTTCCTCTATTGCTCTTACGAGGAAGGTGAAGCTTAATGAATTGCCGCCATAGGCTTCAGGAATGTAAGATGAGAAGAGACCCATTTTTATCATCTTGTCGATGAGAGCTTTGGGGACAGATTCTTCCTCATCAATCTTTTTCGCAAGTGGCCCAACTTCTTTTTGGGCAAAATCTCTTACATATGAGAGGACATCTTCCTCGAGGGTCGTCTTGTCTTCTTCAACCATGGTAAACCATATGTGAAATGTGATTAATTGTTTTTCTTTGTTGCCGGAGGATTACTGGTTTATCTCTAACTTGAGATCCTTGAGAAGTTTTTCGCTGATTCGTGCGCTTTCAGAATATAAAGGATGCCTTGTCTCGATGAATGCATTTCTGCTTTTCAGGAATGCCTGCTTTTCACTTTCAGAAAACCTGAATTTCAGGTATTGCAGAGTGGACTCAAGTGTTTCCGTGGATCTACCCTCTTCAGGGATGGCCTTGACAGAGAGATCATCAAATGTCAGATAGACCATCTTCTCAATTCCGGCAAGCTTGGGCATGCTGCTTATCATAGTCTTTTCATCTGGAAATTCGATAAACATTGTCACACTGAACTCGTTTTTGCCAGGAAGAATTTCACTGTAAATGCTGATTAGATCCTTGACCTCTGACTGATCGTATATCTTTTCAAGATAGATCATCTCGTTTATCTGGTTTACTACAATTTTAGGGTGTTCAAAAAGAAAGCTGAACGTTTTCGTCACCAGACGCCTGCCCCTCTCAAGTGATATGACATCCCTGTATTCGTCATCCCGTATGTGCTCGTACTGGTCTGGAGTGTGCAGGTCCTCCGGCTTTATCTTATACATAAATTAGGTCACTGCGTATTAAGTGATGCTAGTGTCTTCTCGTACTTCGCAGCATGCGACTTCTCTGCTTTTGAAAGAACCTCGAACCAGTGCGCAATCTCCTCGAATCCCTCTTCCCTGGCTGTTTTCGCGAATCCAGGATACATCTGAGTGAATTCATATGTCTCGCCCGCAATTGCAGATTTCAGGTTCTGTGCAGTTGTTCCTATTGGTTCACCCGTTACTGGATCTCCAACCTGCTTCAGATATTTCATGTGCCCGAATGCGTGAGAAGTTTCGCCATCAGCTGTCGATCTGAAGACCGATGCAACTTCCTGGTATCCTTCCTCATCTGCCGTAAGTGCGAAATAAAGGTATCTCCTGTTGGCCTGGCTCTCTCCTGCAAATCCTGCCTTCAAATTCTCAAGCGTTTTGCTCTTTTTCAAATCCATGATTATCACACTGTAATTTTAAACCGATATTTTACTCTTTTCTAATTTTTTCTTCCTATTAAAAAATAGTTAATCAATTTTATATAAATTCTCCTGCCCTGCTTGCAACGGCAAAGAGTGCGACATATCGGGGGACGTCTATTTCGCCAGAGAGGGAATAGGTCTCGCCTTTCATTGTTATGGTCATTGGCCTGTTGATCTTTACCTTATCATTCTTATCCAGAAAAGCCTCAGGGATTGCAGATTCCAGGGGATTAAACTTCTCCAGATCTTGTAACTGGATCCGTGTAACTGCCAGGCCAGTTTTTCCATGCAGGCTCCCTGGGAACCTTATTAGCCTGTGGACATCGGTAGTTACTGGTTCATCTATTTCGCATTTCGTCCTGTTGATGGTTTCTCTCGCAATCCATTCGCATATCTCAAGATCCTTGGGTCCCATTGCTGCATATTTCCTTATTCCCGGCGTAGGAAAAATATCCACCTTTCTTGCCGTGTTTCCTTCCATCTTCACGAATTTTTCCAGGCTCGAAAGATATTTTGTTACCTGATCCTCCTTTTTAAGGATTGTTTTCAATTTGTCAATACTGTCTGGCAGGTTTTTTCTTATTCCTTCGTATAAATGCACAGTATCGTTGTCAACAATACTGAACCAACCTGACGGATCCCGCCTGAAAGTGTCATGTACATTTAAAATGGAAGACAGAGAAACACCCTCACCACGGACGAGGTTTGATATCTCTCTGCGTGAATTGGAATCGAGTGGGTATATTCCATCATCCTGCACATGCACATGGTAACCCCTACCACCGGAAAAGTAGAGCTTAATTGAATCTTCACTTATGCCAAGCATACCTATCAAGAAGGTGAAAATTAAACGAAGTGTGTGCTTCTTGACCTCATCCAGTATCTGCTCATACGTCATGGAAGAAGCTCCATCAAGATGATCTGCATCAAGATCGAAGATAAGCTCAGCACCCTTCCAGCCTTTCTCCTGCATAGAACGCTTTGTCGGATGATCATAATAAGCGAGGCTGTAATACATGTGCCTTGGGACTATACTGGTCAGAAATTTGCCCAGTTCCTCCCTACCACGAAGAGAACGGTGCCGGATCATTGTACCGCTGAAAGGGATGAAACCAATTTCCCGTGAACCAAGCAGATCAGGTATTTCATACCTGAGGTTGCTGTAATATTCACGGAATATCTCCTTCATCCTGGTTTCAGAATCCATTTTCGCTAGAACATCGATTAATGATATTAATTAGATTTGTATTCAGAGTGAAGTGAATAAAATCATACCTGCCCTGATCATGATAGCTCTGATAGCCCCGGGACTGGCGGTCGCGACGACAGCAGTATCATCTTCAAATCAGTTGCCCCACCTACAGGTGGAAAGATCTTCCGGATCGACGGAGAGTTATTCAACTCTTCAGCTGTTTTCTTCTGTACCGGCCATTGCTTTTCCCTATCTTAAGGGGCTCTCAGGCGGCTTGATAACAGCAACCACTTCTTTCGGGTTCATGGAAGAGATCACGTTTCCTTCAAATGAGGGCAGCACAATTGCAAAGGATATATCGATTGCGTCTGACATGAGCGGATCCCTCTCTTATGTCAACACAAGCACACCATTTACGCCCTATGTCAGTTATCTTCCTTCACAGAGTTCTTCGGGATATTATACACCACAGAATATATACCAGGCATATTCATTCAACTCGTCCACCGCAGCCGGCATTACAGGCACTGGAACGAGTATTGCAATAGTAGATGCATACGGCGATCCACTCTTGAGGTATGACATATCGGCTTTCGATAATGTTACCGGGTTGCCACCAATAAATCTTCAGATTATTTACATGAACAACACCCCGAATGCATATAACCAAAGCTGGGCGATAGAGACTGCACTTGACGTGGAGTGGGCACATGCCTCTGCCCCAGGAGCAAAAATCATAGTTGTGGTATCGCAGGATGCACAATCGTCTTTGACGGATGCCCTGAGCTATGTCATATCCAAGCATATATCGAACATAATATCGCTAAGTTGGGGACAGGCAGAATCAAGTGTCGGTACCGGTTCCATGGGGTCAGAGAACTCCATGTTCAGACTGGCCGCCCAGGAAGGGATAACAGTCCTGGCTGCAAGCGGGGATTTGGGTGCATATGACGGAACCAAGACACTGAGCGTAAATTTCCCTGCCAGCGATCCATATGTACTTGGTGTGGGAGGAACATCTCTTGATTACAACCAGGGGAAATATGTCGAAACGGCCTGGGGAGGAAACCAGAGCGGGACCTCTTACGGTAGTGGCGGAGGCTATAGCGAATTTTTTAACACCCCATACTGGCAATCAAGTTCAGGGATAAACGCAACAGCTAGAGGTGTCCCTGACGTGGCAGCGGATGCAAATAAAGAGACAGGCGTTCTACTGATTGCTGACGGAAAAAAATTTGTGGCTGGCGGTACAAGCCTTGCCACACCCGTATGGGCAGGAATTGTGAGCAGAATTGACCAGAAACTGGGTTATTCTGTAGGTTATCTGAATCCGCTTCTTTACCAGGTGTACAGATCACCGCTTTACCGGACTGCTTTTAACGAGGTAACAAGTGGAGGGAACGGGTACTATCAGGCCGGACCCAGTTGGAATCCAGTTACTGGAATTGGATCACCGATAGTGAGCGGCCTGATTTCAGTGATAAGCGAAATAGCATCAGAATATGGTGCCATGGCATATTTCAGAACGAGTTATGCGTTTTATTCAATCAACGGAACACTTTCCGTTTCCAGCATATCACAGAACAATCTATCATTAAACGGGACAGCTTTCTACTATCTTTCAATGTATTACTCCAATTCATCATACGTGCGCTTTGGAGTAGCCGTCAATTCCACCGGGTTCTACAGCAGATTCTCCGAAGTGGATGGTTCAAATTCATTTTCCGTCAATTCGTATCTTGGGGCGCTCAAAAGCAGCATGCTTTACGATCTCTATTTATCATATAACGGCAGCTATGTTTCAACAATGATCAACGGCACTTCTGCCGGGGTTTACCCGATAATGCAGTCATTTGCCGGGTCTTCTGCTCCCTCAGTTGGTGCAGAGATCTTGAAACCTGTGGATAATCTGACAAGCATTCCAACCGCAACCTTTAAGGGAGTTACTCTTCTTAATTTAACGGGCCACACTATGCCTCTCTTAGCTTACGGGCTGCACTATTCAGGTGTACCTCAAGATCCAGATTACTCAACGATAAATGTAGCACAGGACCGGTCAGATTTCACTTTCACTTCAGGATTCAACAAAGGAAATGCAAACTTGAGCGGTACAAGCGGAACTAACACAACAAGCTCTGGTCCATGTATCATATATTTCGCTGTTTATTCCAGCCATCCTACTCTCACATTCAACCTAACTGAAACAGAAACTGCCATATCCTGGAAGATTAATGGCTCGGTACAGCCATCAAATGTCATTGAGTTTGCGAATCCCGGTACATATCTAGTCACTGCAGCATACTATGGTGGGAATGTTTCAAGGGAAATTGTGATTCCAAGAATACTAAAATCAAGCCTCTATGTGAACAACAGGTACATCTTCTATAAGCCGGATATAAACTATATAGTGGATCATTCAGTGCAGGGAAGTGGCACAATAGGCTCTAATCTCTCTGTATATGGTTACATGGGTCAGAACACACTTTCTATTTCCGCCGCCGGATATTTAGGCAGCAATTTGTCATTTAGAGGCGGGACATCAATAGTCACCAATCTTACTGCGATAAATGCATCTATCTCGATATTTGTTTTTACAGCCAATGCGACCGTGAACTTCAATGGTTCGCTGCTTTCAGGGGCAATGGGTTCATATCATAAATCTGTTGAACCGGGAGTATATTATCTAAACGTGTCTGCACCTGGTTTCTACAGCAAGAACAGCACGATGCAATTCTCTCCAGGCCAGAACTACAGCCTTCAGTATTTACTGATTCCGACTGCACATGTATTTTCACTTCAGGGTATAGTTTCAGATGCAATCCATAAATTTCCGATTGCGGGCGTTCAGGTTTCTGCAGGAGGGACTCTATATGGATATAGCAATTATTCCGGATTTTACGAGATATTTGTGGCCCCAGGAACCTATAATTTCACATTCTCCAGCGCCGATTACAACTCCTCTATCATATCGGAGCACATGTCCGCAAACATGACTGCCAACGTTGGACTTTTTCCGATTTCCGTCAATGTCTCAGAGGTCTATCGCGTTGATATAAGCTTTTTCTTCCCGATTGGCTATCTTGCACTTTATGTAGCATGGAATCCGCCAGGCCAGGCGGGAGTGCAGTCTTTCAGGATAGATTATTCTACCAACTCAAACATGTCTGGTTACAATTTCGTTGTAGTATCAGGAAGTTCCAGTTATACGATATTATTCCCTGTAACTCCGGCTACAACATACTATGTACAGATCCTTTCGGTTCTTTCTTCAAATCAGATTGTTGCCGGAAAGATAGTTACATTGAATGCATCATCGCTGCCCGATATACTGATAAATCTTGCTCTCTATGTGGGAGTGATCACCTACCTGGTTGTTGCAGTAAGGGTTCTGCACAGGGCGTTCAGGAAGAAAAGAACTGTCTAGTATTCTTTCCTGATTTCCTTTACTGCGTCCACCATGTTTTTCAATTTAGCGTAACCGACATCCCTGGAACGTGTTCTTAGACCGCAATCAGGGTTCACACGTATCATCCCCGGGTCCTGAATTGCATCTATCGCATATCTGATGCGATCTTCTATGAGCTGTATGGGTTCTATGTAATCCACATGCACATCTGTTACACCTATACCAATGAACTTGGTACTGTCAATATCCCAGTAGTCTTTCAACTCTGCAAATGCCTTCCTGTGTTCGCTTCCTGTGCCAAGCTCGTTTGTGTCCCTGTTTGCGAATTCCAGGTTGTACCCATGCAGTTTCAGTTCTGAGCCCTTCTCAAACAGCATTCTGTAATCCGTGCTATAGCAGACATGAATGGAGAATTCGCATCCATGGATTCCTTCGATTGATCTGTTCACTGAATCAACAACGAGGTCCATCTCAGAAGGATGTGTGGTTGCTGCAGGTTCGTCTATCTGCACCTCAAAGATCTCGGATCTTGATTTTGACCATATTCCATATAAATGCCGAATCTCCTCGTTCAGTATGTCAGCAAATGCAAGCGCAAGCTCCCTCTTATCCTTATAATGTTCGTTGAATGACCAGTCCGCCATGGTGTAGGGTCCTGTTATGGGCAGTTTGATCTTTCGGGTTGCATTGTTCATTATGAAGCTGAGCTCATCGTCGTGGAAGCTGCTATTTCTGCTTATTTCCGAAACGACGCTTCCCTTGCGGTAATACCTGTTGTCAAAAGACCTGACCGGCCCGAAAAACTCTATTCCTTGGAGGGAAGCTGCTACATGCTCATACATCTCCCACCTGTACATTTCGCCAGCAACACCGATATTGTCAAGACCTGATTTATTGAACAGTTCGAGCGTTTCAAGCGTGGCTTTTTCCTTCAGTCTGGCCAACTCTTGTCCAGATGTTTTCCTGAAAACAGAGCTCAGGTATTGAGGTTTCCTGAAACTTCCTATTTCCTGAGTGATAAGGATGTCATTATTCATTCAATCACCTACCTTTCCAAGGATCTGTACCTTTTTGTCTGCTATCACATGTGGAAGAAAGTCAAAATACTCAGTGTGCGTAACAAAGGATTCGTCAATCTTCTGGGCTGATGAGATTTTTATCGCACTTTCCCTTAGCTTCTCCGGACTTTCCAGATATGTATTCTGGGCGTTCATCAAGGCTATTCCCGGGACTTCGGAGTGCCTGGCTGCTACAACGAATTCTTTCTCGTTCGAAGCGATAAGACTGAACGGCATGGCATCCTTGCTCTTGTTGAAAGACTCATCGGTCAAGCCATATCTTACATAGAAGACCTGTGCTGAGCCAAAAATGTCCGAATTGCCCTCGTAAAAATGAGCATCAGGATAAGGTTCGAAGAGAAGGAGTCGCTTCATTCTATGCTTCTTGATCAGGTCCAGGTAAATTTCAAGTAATGAATCCATCACTCTCTCTCTGTTAAGTTCTGGCGATAAGAAGGACATGTTAACGAAGCTTTCAATGCCCGGAAGGAAGTACATATAATGATCAGAATTGTCCGATACATACATGGCTCCGGGAAGATGCGAATCTGGAGTTGACTCTTCCTCCCTGATTTCTCCCATCCTTGGATAGCTTTCGACCAGCGGTTGCCTGTAGAATGTGTTCGTCTCCCTGTATCTAGATATCTTCTCGAACGGCGTGTCCAGGGAAAGGGACGCAACCATCCGAAGAATATCCTGCCAGTTAATAAGAGGGTCTGTGTAAAAGTTGATCCCCGACTGGTTGAAAAGTTTCAATATCTCTTTCTTCTCGGCATCCATAAGTTTGCCGAGCGATTTATGATCAAGTGCATTCCTTTCCCATTTGCTTATGGACAACCGGACATGCTCCGATCTTGGATACAATCCATATTCAATGCTTCTAATTCTCACCATGATATACATTCCTTATTTTTGCAACCATTCATCAGAATCCCCGCTTTCCCGGATTTGGTAGACCAGTTGCATTTGAGCATCTGATGTAACAGATACCTGGGCTGATAATTTCATTATTAAAAGCAATTGGTGAATGAATAATTACTTGAGGTAATACTAGATTTTGAATTCCACTCCCTGAGCCAGTGGCAGTTCCTTACCGTAGTTTATTGTAATTGTCTGGCGCCTCATGTAGTTCTTCCACGCATCACTTCCGCTTTCCCGTCCTCCTCCAGTATCCTTTTCGCCACCAAATGCGCCGCCTATTTCAGCTCCAGCCGTGCCGGTGTTTACGTTCACAATACCGCAATCAGACCCGCGATGGGAGATAAAGTACTCGCTTTCCAGAAGATCCTTTGTGAAAATGGAGGAGGATAAGCCCTGTGGCACTGAATTATGTATCTGCACTGCTTCCTCAAGGCTGTGATACCTGAAAACATACAGGATTGGTGCAAATGTCTCAGTTTTGCAGATCTCCATCTCCTGCTTTGCTTCTATAAGGGCAGGTTTGACATAATAACCATCAAGGCCATTCATCTTTGCTCTTGATCCGCCTACAAGCAGCTTACCGCCCTCTTTCTGCGCTTCAGAAATGGCGGATTCAAATTTCCTGACTGCAGATTCGTCTATCAGCGGACCAACAAGAGTGCCAGTTTTTCTTGGGTCACCAACCGTTACTTCGTTGTAAATTCTCTCCATCTTCTTTACAAACGTATCATATATCTTGTCGCTGACGATCACGCGCCTGGTTGATGTGCATCTTTGACCCGCTGTAGCCAGCGCGCCAAATGCTACACCCTTAAGGGCTATGCCCATGTCTGCGTGATCTGAAACAACAGCGGCATTGTTTCCACCAAGCTCAAGAATTGTTTTACCCAGCCTTTCAGAGACAAGCTGAGATACCTTCTTACCTGACTGGACGGAACCGGTGAATGATATGAGCTTGATCCTTCTGTCTGAAGCCATTTTTGAGCCAATCTCTTCACCACTGCCTGTTACGAGCGAGAAGATCTGGGGGGCTCCCTCCTCTTCGAGTATCCTGCTGACAACATTCGTAATGGCGATAGCAGCAAGTGGAGTCTTAGAAGATGGTTTCCAGATGGAAGTATCTCCGCAAACCGCTGCTATAAATGCATTCCATGACCATACTGAAGAAGGGAAATTAAAAGACGAAATAATGCCTATTGGACCCAGTGGGACATACTGTTCCATCATCCTGTGCCAAGGTCTCTCGCTTGCAAGAACCAGTCCTTCTAACTGTCTGGAAAGCCCTACGGAAAAGTCGGCGATGTCAATCATTTCCTGAATTTCGCCTTTTCCTTCAGAAATTGTCTTGCCCGCTTCAAGGGTCACAAGCATTCCAAGATCTTCTTTTGCTGTTCTAAGTGCCTGACCAATCTTAAGCATAATTGAGCCCCGTTTGGGTGGCGGTAGCTCGACCCATTCCGAGTAACTTTTCTCAGAGTGTGAGACTAACTTGTCATAATCGCCAGCGTTTGTTGGTGAAACCGAAGCCAGAAGAGATCCATCTATTGGACTATAAGACTTAATCAGGTTATTGGTTTTAGGTTTGCTCCACTTACCATAAAAAGTTCCAGGGTTGATTTCTTCAAGTGATAGCCGGGCAAATAATTCCTCTCTTTTCCTGTCTGGTGACGCCATTTTGATCATGACCTAATCGCTTAAAGGTATACTATTTTAACTTTCAGGCCATGTTTCCAATTCTATCTATAACTATCATCGCAAGGTCCATGAGCAGGTTTATGTCTTCTGAACTGCCGCTCTTGTTTAGAGCCTTCATGGACTCTTCCACGTAATATTTTGCCTTGTTGAAGGCATAGTCTATTGATCCTGTTTTCGCGAGGATTCTCTTTAACTCGTTCTTGTTATCTGCGTCTCCGGTTGGGAATTTTATTATTTCCACCAGTCTGTCAAATAGCGGACCTGCATTCTTAAGTGCATGGATTGTTGGGAGAGTGATTGCGTTATGCTTGATGTCTGCAAAAACTGCCTTTCCAAGTTTCGCTTCCTCTCCCACGATGTCAAGGATGTCATCGGTTATCTGAAAGGCGATGCCAAGGTTGAAAGCGAAGTCGGATAGGTTTCTCTTTAATTCAGGAGGCGAATGTGCAGCTGTCGTCGCCGCGAGCGTACAAACAGAGAAGAAATAAGCGGTTTTCTTCGAAATAATTTCCAGATACGCTTCTTCAGCCAGATCAAGCTTCCCCAGGTTCATGTATTCCAGAATCTGGCCCTCTGCCAGCTGGGATGCGCAGTCTGACATGATCTTTGAGACCTCGTAACCATACCTTGATCCCAGTTCATAAGCCTTGGCGAACAGGTAATCGCCAACTACAATTGCGTTATCCAGGCCATACAGGGAGTTCAGTGTTTTCTTTCCCCTCCTTGTGGGTGCATTATCTATAATATCATCATGTATCAGGCTTGCAGTGTGAATTAGTTCGCATGAAGAGGCAAGATCCAGGATTTTTTCATAAGGTTCGGTGGATGCGATCTCATATGCGAGAATCGTGAGCAGGGGGCGGAATCTCTTCCCGCCCGCTTCAACAATATACTTTGACATCTGGTAAAGTTCTTTCTGGTCTGTATATATAGATTCTATAAGCGATGCATTTATTTTTGTAATTTTTTCGGATAGGCTGCTCTCCCATTCTACCAGAAAGTCCTTCATACGATTTGCAGCACCATATCACGACTAAAGATTTAATTTATACGTGATTTTTGTAAATAAAAAAGCTGAACTTAGGGATAAATCACCGAGATAGTAGTATTTCTATAGAGGAAACGTTCGACTGACCGCGTTCTCCTTCCATGACTTCAGTATCAAGCTTTATAGACTGGTATTTCAGCTCTTTGATGAATTTATGTTTTGTAATCTCTGCAATATCAACAGCCTTGCTTATTGACTTTCCCCTTGCCTTGATGGTTATCTGTTCCACATTGTTGTTGAATTGCGTTACTATTGCCAGAACGTAGTTCATTGTAGGTTTTTTTCCAACGTAGATGATGCTCAACTCTGCCATAGAAATCCTCTTGGGTCAAAGTAATTTACCGTATATAATCATATCGTGCTTTATGACCCTTATCGTCACTAGACCAATCTGATCAGGGTATCTGTTTCTATCACACCGTCGATGGATCTTATTGTATCTGCGGCTTTATTGATCTGATCCAGTTTCTGGGCAATAATTCTAACCGAGAAATCATATGAACCTGAAAGTTCATAGATTTCATTGAACCTTCTTCTCAACTCAAGTAGGACCTTTGCCGAATCTTCAGTCCTGACTTTTACGAGGATAATTGATGTGAACGCACCGGATCCGAGCGAGACTGTGAAGTTCCTGATAACTCCATCATTGAGCATCTTTTGTATCCTGTGTCTTACAGTTCCCTCAGAGATCCCAAGATTCTTCGCGATTTCGATATTGGAGATGCGGGCATTCCGATTCAGAAGCTCTATAATCTTCCAGTCTCGTTCATCCACGTAGGTAGATATGTTCAGTGCAATATAGATTACGGTTTATGCCTGATTGCTAAAGCCTAGTTTAAAGATGGACTAGAAACTAGCGATAAAGTGATTTTCCCTGATCGTCGGGGGAGGTTTTTCTCTTCGATATAAGTTCCTTGGCTACTTTTTGAAGTCGGATTATGTTTGTGGCCTGTACCATATAGATAGGGAGACCAGAGTTTGGGTCATTTCCAGATCTTGCTATTGAAACTATTTCCATCTTTATTTGTATAACTGAACCGTCCTGAAGTCTTACCGTTATCCACTTTGGTTCCTCGTCTATGTCAAACCCTATCAGTTCAGCGTCTCCGGGCAGTCCACCCTGCATTGCCATGGTACCTCTATGCCTATTTGCATTATAGAATTATCCTATTCTGTATGCA
>JBMFWM010000012.1:0-32726 GCA_049965275.1 Thermoplasmata archaeon
TATAGAATAGATGGGAGTACAAAGACCATAAGTGTATTAAGCCCAACCGAGCTAATGATCAGAAAGATAGAAGCCTACCAAGGAAGGAAATTCATTAGAGACATATACGATCTCTATGTCCTTACCAATTGGCTCAATAAATCAGACTTTACAGTAAAATCTAGGCTTTCAAGTTTCTTACATGATCTATCTAGACCAGTTGATGAAAAAGTACTGAGTTCTTTGTTATATGCCGGATCCAAGAACTTGAATTTTACAACCATGATAAATTTTATCAGAAGGTGGTTAAGTGAAATATGAAGCCGCTTTTGAAGGATACTTCACAAAACAGGCTCTTTTCAATACTGACGACGCCAGGAGATTTCTAAGCAGCCTCGGTGCTAGCGAAGCTTACATAAGATTAATGCTGCACAACTTGGTTCATGCAGGCAAACTTCTCAGGATAGGAAAAGGGATATATACATTTCAACGTAACGAATCAATCGTCGGGTTCAGGTTCAGACCATTCTACTACGGCCTCGAGTACGCATTGACAATTAGAAAGATATGGACTCAGCAATCAGTTCCAGTTATATTGACTAAGAGCAGAGCGAACCCTGGAATCAGGGACCTTATGGGAATTAGAGTCATCCTACACAGGATCAATGATAAGGCATTCTTTGGTTTTGATTATGTTAATTATGGTGGAATCTTTGTTCCCGTTTCCGATGTTGAAAAAACCTTGCTTGACTTCAACTATTATGGCATATCTCTCGATCGGGAGACGCTGTCTACGTTGGAGAATTTAGTGAATAGAAAAAAGCTAGAAGATTACGCTGAAAGGCTTTACTCCTTGTCGAGAAAAAAAATATGGTAAGTGCTTAAAGAGGTTCATACTTTTAAATGCGTGACTATTCACCGTAAATCGATGATTTCAGCTCTTCACCAAAAAGATAGTGTTTATTTGCAGTGTTTGATGAGTGAAAGCTCTTGATAAATGGAAGCATAAGTAAGATAAAGAGGAGTTGAAATGGGAGTCCACAAGGTCTATTCTTACAGGCAGGAAGAGGTTGAGATCCCTGATAATCCACAGAGAATAGTAAGCTTCAGTCCTTCTATAACGGAAATTCTGTTTGAACTTGGTCTTTCTGAACAGATAGTTGGCATTTCTGCCTTTTGTGTCAGGCCTCCTGAAACTTCAGGAAAGAGAAAAATAGGATCATATGGCTTTGTAAGGCGCGAAATATTGGACGAGCTGAGACCGGATCTTATATTTACAATATCAGGTTACCAGGACAAGTTCACTGCAGAACTTGCGAAAAACTACCCTGTAGTATGTGTTGAACTTCCAGTAAGCCTTGCAGGTATCATTGATCTTCCAGTTAAGATTGGCATAATAACCGGAAGGCGAGAGGAAGGCAGGAAGCTCTCGTACAACCTTATGAAAAATTTGCCCAACCCAAGAAGGGAAATAATTGGATCATGCTATCTTGAGATAGACCTTGCGTCTCCGATTGCGTTTGGAGCATTCAGTTATATCACAGATGCGCTAAGATATATGGGACTGCGAAGCATATATTCCGACCAGAACAGAGAGTGGATACCTTCGTCGTTGGATTTTGTGCACTCGGCAGATCCGGACATGATAATTTACGAGGCAAAGATGTTTTCAAAGTACAGCGAACAGGATCTGGAAGAAACCATTAAGAATAGAGGATGGTCTGACTTGAAAGCAGTAAGGAATAAGATGGTCTTCAAGACGCCTGGAAACCTGGACTTTTTCGCCCATCATGGCCCATCGTTTGTCAGAGAAGTTATGCCATGGCTTGAGGACAAGGTTGGCAGGCTACAGGAATCCCTTGGGAAACAATGAATCGTAGATTTTTTCCGCTTTCTGAAGGTCTTCCGGATTGTCTATATCTAACAGGTACCTGCAGTCTTGAATATCAACATATCTTGAATCATGAAAGTTATCGGAAATTACTGATTTAGCGCCAGAATCGCCAGTCATGCTCTGCATGAACTGGAAATATTTCGACTGAAAAAATGCAGGATTTCCAAAGCGTTTCTCACATTTAGTATATACAATTCCAACCTTTTCTCTCATTGCCTTTTGATAGAGGGAGCGGATATGTGAAGCGGGCACAAATGGCTGATCAGCGAGCATTATAATGCAAGAATCATGCGACCTGCTGATCCGTGATATTCCGGCACTTATCGACGATGATATTCCTTCCTCAGGAGATGAATTCAGCACCTTTGTAACGAGGTGATCATAATACGAGCCGAAATTCATTCCCCTGGGCGTCACAACAAATACATCGCCAACATCTGCAACTATTGCTGTTTCAAGAGAATATTCTACCAGTCTTCTACCCTTGAAATACTGTAAAAGTTTGTTATCTCCGAAGCGCTTTGAGAGACCCGCCGCGAGAATCAGAACGCAATTTGCCGACAAAGATCACCTGAAAGATTTCTTATAATTCCCGATGATCTTCTCTACGTAGTCGCGTGCTGCCTTTTCTATCACTCTCTGGCCCATGGTCGCAGCATTCCCTGCGACATTCACGTCAGCGTCATACGAGATCGCGCATCCTGGGCTGGACTCATCAAACTTTATGTGCACTGTGAATGAAATTGAGCTGTTTGAGCCAGTGCCGCTTCCGCTTATTTTCACGTTTTCTTCGTTGCTGTCATCGGAAATTAGTATCCTTGTCTTGAACTTCCCTTTTATAAAGGCAATTCCTGCCTTTATTGTTGCATCTATTTCCTTCGGGTTTACGATCTGTGAATCTACAACATCAGGAATATAAGTCAGCAAATTTTCGGCTGACAGTATCTTTGCAGCGGCATCCTTCCTGCTGGATGTTACATCAAAATTTCCATTCAGCTTCATGCCTCCATATTGCATCCTGATATGAGTATTGATCCTTTCTCGGGGGAAAATGATATTATCCAATATCCATATTCGCAGGTATGCAGGATCAGGACCTATTCAGTTTTGCAGGTAAACTCTCTGATTCAGGACAGCCTTTCGCGATTGCAACTGTAATTAGGGCAGAAGGCTCCACCCTGGCCAAACCAGGGTTCAAGGTTATACTTTCTAAAGAGGGCAGGCTTCTTTTCGGTTCACTTGGTGGTGCCTGCCCGGAAGGTGCAATAGCAGGCCCGGCAGCGGAATGCTTGAGGGACGGGAAAGCAAAGATAGTAAGGGTGCATCTTGAGGAGGCTGAGAAATCGATGAAGGAAATGCACCTTAATACTAACCCGGACGAAATATTTGTGGAGACGTTCTGCGGGGGAACTATGGAACTGTTCATTGAACCCTTCCTACCAAAAAAGAGGATAGTTGTAATAAAACAGGCAGGCAAGGATGATGTTGCTGACTCCATTACACAGATTGCAGGCACAGTTGGACTCACCTCGGAGATCCTCGACCTTTCAGCTATAACCTTTAATGAGAAGGGTTCTGCAATTGACCCTCTGGCTAGCTTTCAGTTTACTCCAAATGATTATGCTGTCATACTGACCAAAGGATCTGATGACGTGAAGGTGCTAAAGCATCTTTCTAAGCATAAACTTCCATATATCGGGCTTATGGCAAGCAGGAAGAGATCAACTTACGATTTCAAGGAACTGAAAGGAAGCGTCAATGATTCGTTTATCGAAAGCATTCATACTCCAATTGGTGTTGACATAGGAGCAATACAACCGCAGGAGATCGCTTTAAGTATAATCGCTGAGATAATCAAGGAAATAAGGAAGAGTACATCTCAGAAACACGAAAATTAAAGCATTAAATACAATACTTTACTATTCCATCTATGTACCCGCAATCTTTTGAATATATTACGCCGCGAACTTTGAAAGATGCCGTCAAGTTCCTGAAGGAGCATGAGGGCGAGTCAAAGATTCTTGCAGGTGGCCAGAGCCTTATACCAATATTGAAAATGCGATTCGCATCATTCGGCTACCTCGTTGACATTGGTGGCCTGCAAGACCTTAGCTACATCAAGAGAGATGGCGACAATATCAGGCTAGGTGCACTTGCCAAAACAGGTGAGGTCGAGGAGTCACCGGAGATACGCATGAATAATATATTGCTTGCAGAAGCAGCCTCACAGGTGGCCGACTCACAGGTCAGAAACATGGGAACCGTGGGGGGAAATTGCGTCCATGGGGATCCAGGAAATGATCTTCCGTCTGTGATGCTTGCACTTGATGCGACATACAGGATCACGGGCCCAGATAGATCCCGTGATGTGCGTGCATCATCTTTCTATAAGGACTCTTATTCAACAGATCTTGGAGATACTGAGATTCTTACTGAAATCGTGGTGCCCGTGATACAGCACGGATCCGGGGGTGCATATGTCAAGCACAAGAGAAGATCTGGTGACTTCTCGATCGCGGCTGTTGCGGCCTTTGTCACTATCAACGAATTCGGAAACTGCGGTACTGCCAGGATTGCCGTGACATCCATTGGCCCAATAAATTTCAGGTCAAAGAAAGCAGAGGATTTCCTTATCGGGAAGAAGCTTTCAGACCAGAACATCTCAAAAGCTGTTGATTTAATGGTTGATTCTGCCGAACCGGCAGCAGATCCGTATGGATCTGTGAGCTTCAAGAAAGAGATCCTTCGACTGGTTGGGATCGAAGCAATTACGAAGGCAACAGACAGAGCACTGGGGGTGTAAATATATGTCGATGAATAAAATAAAAGTTACTGTAAACAACAAGGTGTATGAAAAAGAGACAGATTCGAGAACTTTGCTTGTGGACTTCATCAGGGAAAAACTCGGCCTTACTGGCACACATGTCGGATGCGACACGACGAACTGCGGCGCATGTACCATTCTGCTCGATGGCAAGCCCGTCAAGTCATGTACTGTGTTGGCAGTGCAGGCTAACGGAAAGACCATCACAACAATAGAGGGTCTTTCACATGGAAAGGAAATACATCCACTCCAGAAGGCATTCCTTGACAAGAATGGCTTACAATGCGGTTACTGTACCGCCGGCATGATAATGATGGCACACTGGCTTATCAGGAAAAACCCTGAAGCAACAAGGGATGAGATAAGAGAGGCAATTTCCGGCAACATTTGCAGATGCACCGGGTACGACAGCATTGTTGACTCCATCCAGGAAGCATCCAGAGTGATGATCCCGGAGGAGGAAGAGGAAATGGTTACAAAGCAGAGGGGGAGATAAATTGAGCACTGTTGAGGAAATTGTCCAGGGGAAAGGGAGGTTCGTTGATGATATTGTTCTTCCTGGAATGCAACATATGGCTGTTGTAAGGAGTAATTATTCACGCGGAAGAATAGTCAAGTTGAAAGGTGGTTACACCTTCAAAGACTTTCCAGCTTATATGGCATCCGTAGGGGAGGGTGCCACAGAGGGAGAAAAGGGTCTTATCGAGCCTGTTATGGCCGATAAATACGTTAACTATATCGGCGAACCGATGGCAGTTGTTCTGGGTAAAGACAGATATGATGCAGAGGATCGCACCGAAGATGTGGAGGTTGAAATTGAGCCGCTCCCGCCGATGATGGATCCAGAAAAATCGCTGGAATCACCCCCTGTCTATCCATTCATGAAAAGCAATGTTTACCGTAAGGTGACTTTGGGCAGTGATTTCAGGACAGATGGTTTTGAGATCGAAATTGAGGGACATTTCAACAACAGGCGAGTTGCAACAGATCCTATAGAAACAAGAGGGATTGTGGCATCTTATGAGAAGGATCTCCTCACTGTCTGGATATCCACACAGTCCGTGCACAGCATCAAGGAGGGTCTTTCTGAGATCCTTAACATGCCGCCGGAGAAGATTCGGGTGATACAGGCAGACACCGGCGGAGCCTTTGGACTAAAGGGAGGGGTTTACCCGGAATATGCCATTGCAGCGTTCCTTGCAATCAAAACAGGCAAACCTGTCAAATGGATCGAGAACCGGCATGAGCATTTAATGGCAAGCAGGCCGGGGAGAGGAACATCGGCTTATGTAAAGCTCTACGCAAACAAGAACGGCAGGATTCTTGGACTGAAAGGAAAGGTCATTGTAGATTCAGGCGCGTATTCGGGTGGCAGCGGGGAGTTTGCAGCAAGGTTTGTAGGGATGCAGATGACAGGCCCATACAAGATTGACAATGCTTATGTGGAAGCATATCCCGTATATACGAACAAGGTGGTCCAGGGACCATACAGAGGGGCAGGTAGACCTGAAGCACATTTCTTCATTGAAAGAATGATAGACATGCTTGCTGATAAACTCAAGATGGATCCTGTTGAAGTCCGCCTGATGAATACTGTGGACAAGGAGTTCAAGTCACCATTGGGCATGGATGTTCCGCCAGCAAAGAGTTTCCTTGAGGATGCAATCAACAAGCTCGGCTACAGAAAGCTCTTGAAAGAGAAGCCCGGATTTGCCTTCTTTGTCCTGGTTCCGGCATTCCAGCCAGGTGAGACCGCAAGGATAAAGATAGAGAACGGCGAGGTTAAAGTATGGCTCGGCGGAGACGCTCATGGACAGAGACATGACCTGTTTGTTAAAACCATTGTCAACGAAGGTCTAGGGATTAGTCGTGACCTTGTTCATCTGCAGCTTGGAGACACGGGGATGCTGAAGGATGGAATCGGCTCATGGGGCAGCAGGTCCGCCATGGTCGGCGGAATGGCCGTTCACGAGGCATGCAAGAAAATAAAGCAGGCATTCACCGCCAAGCATGGAATTTACTCATCAACTGCGCTCCTGCAGGAAGGAGCGGATGAATACGTCCACTGGAGGGGTGAGGGAAGCATGAATTCGCTTGGTTGTAATCTTGCAACTTGCGAGGTCAACAGCAGGGGTCAGGTAAAGGTAAAGGAATGCTCTGCCTACTATGATGTTGGAAGGGCACTAACGCCAGAGGTTGTGAGGGGCCAGATAGCCGGTGGAATGGCGCAGGGTATCGGCCAGACCCTATACGAGGAGATAATGTATAGCGATGATGGCCAGCTGCTCACTGCTTCTATAGCCGATGCCGGTGTGCCAATTGCAAACCAGCTTCCTGAATACAAAGTATTCCTGGCAGACACCAGATCCAATCTCGCCATAGGAGCGAAAGGTGTAGGTGAATCCCCGACAATAGGAACCCCAATCGCACTGTCAAGGGCCATTGAGAACGTAACAGGTGTGAAGATATTCGAGACACCGATAAAACAGGAGCTTCTAATCCCCACAGTAAAGCATTGAAGCTGTCTTACACAAGAGGGTGGAAATCCAGACCAGAGTATTTGCGGTCCAGATAGGCAAAATTTCCTTTCATGCATGATCTGCATTGCGGATTCCTCTTAATTAGGATACGATCTACTGATGGGGGCCATGCTTCCACGTGATACAGAAAATCACCGGTCTCTTCCCCTACGAGCATTCGGACAAGAGTGGAGAAAACGAATCCGGAAATAATGCTTGGAACAGAGGAAAGGACGCCAACCTGTGCACATGTTGGAAACGCTTCGGGTATGCGATCGTTGAAACAGGCAAAGCAAGAAGTTTTTCCAGGGATTATTGCCTTAAACTGCCCGTATGTCTCCAATGCAGAGGAAAATACCCATGGCTTGCCAAGTTTTACGCATGCATCATTTATGATTAGCCTTGATGTTATGTTATCAGTGCAGTCCAGCACATAGTCAACGCCACTTACTATTTCAATCACGTTGCTGGAATCTAGTGTGCCGAAAACCGTCTTTACCTTGGTGGACCTGTTAATTTTTGATATTCTGCTGGCTGCTGCATCTACCTTGTGCTTACCTATATCCTCCTCTTTGAAGATTATTTGCCTGTGGAGGTTGCTCTCTTCGACATAATCCCTGTCAACTATCGTCATACTACCGACACCATTGCTGGCCAGCATCTCAGTAACAAGGGATCCTGTGCCGCCTATCCCGATGATGGCAACAGAAAGTGACTGTAACTTCCGCAGGTTGTCCGGACCGATTTTTTTCAATTTCTCGATCCTCGAATATCTTCCCTCTGGCATGCAGGGAAGATGAGAATGCATGAAATAAACATTCTTTCCATTCATCCAGGAGAAGTTGTAGCCAGAAAAGCAAGATAATGATTAATACCAATAATATATGTTGAATTCAAATGCTTCAGGATTCATTCGGCCGTCCTGTTTCGAGTCTGAGAGTCCAGGTCAACACAACCTGCAACTTCAAGTGCTTCTTCTGCCACATGGAAGGTACAGGCATTCAGGCCAACCAATTATCCAGGGACGAGATCATTAGGATCATCAAGGTAGCAGCGAAGCTGGGGATCAACAAAGTAAAGTTTACGGGTGGCGAGCCTACACTGCGTAGCGATATCGTGGACATAGTAAGAGAGACGAGAGCGATTGTAAGCGGGGAGATCTCCATGACGACCAACGGTACGCGCCTTACAGCAATTGCAACAGAACTGAAGAAAGCCGGACTTGACCGCATCAACATATCAATGCATTCCATTGATCCAGGAGCTTTCGAATTTATAACAGGTATGGATGCACTCGATCGTGTTGTGGAAGGAATAAAGGCAGCCCAGAGGGCTGGCCTTAACCCTGTAAAAGTCAATTTCGTTGCGCTCAAGGGAATCAATGAAGACCAGATATGGAAGATGATAGAGAATTCGGCGGATAACGATTATACACTCCAGATTATTGAATATGAGGTACCAAGGGAATTGGAACAGTCTGATGATTTTCGGAAGTATCACTATCCGCTGGATTCACTGGAGAGTGAATTGTCCACTCGCTCGATCAGGACAGAACACAACTCCTTGCATGACAGGCCGCTGTTTAATGTTCCCGTTTCGGATGGAACTGCGAAGGTGGAGATTGTCAGGCCGATGCACAGTTATCATTTCTGTGATAACTGCACTAGAATGCGTGTTACCTCGTTAGGAGAACTAAAACCATGTCTTATGAGGAGCGATAATTATACGAGCGTATTTGGCGCTTCAAGGAAGCATCACACCGATGGCGACATAGAGAAGGCATTTATTCAGGCAACAGATAAAAGGGAACCATACTGGAGGAGGGAGGAGATAAATGAGAATCATGTACTTTGCGACACTTCGTGATCTTTCCGGGGTGGAAGAGGAAGAATACCTTGTTCAGGGCACTACATCTGTTGAAAAGGTTTTTTCAGAACTCAGAACCAGACATCCTGCTATGAGTGGACAGAAAAATGTTCTCTTTGCACTGAATGAAAAATTTGCTGATCCTGAAACAAAGGTAAGCAACGATGATGTTCTTGCGATCTTCCCACCGGTTAGCGGCGGCTAATTTCCTTCATGCCAGTTTGATTTCCCACCGGCGAATATGTCCTTTTTCCATATTGGAACATTGCTTTTTATCTGATCAATTATTTCCCTGCACGCCCTGAATGCATCATCTCTGTGCTCAGCCCATGCTGCAACAAGAACTGACGGTTCGCCAGGCATAATCTGGCCTATTCTGTGTATTGCAACGGCGTCTATCAGAGAATATCTTTTGCCTGCCTGCTGAAGTATTCCTAACATGCTTGATTCTGCCATTTCTTTGTAGGATTCATAGAATAGGGACTCGATTTCTACATCTCCCGTCCTCCGTCTCACAATGCCTTCGAAGAATACAAGTGCCCCTGAATTGCCGCGCCCCTGAATCAAAGCCAGGCTATCGATGGATAAAGGATCAGTCTGTACTTTAGCGAGCATTCTAGATCGTTGGCTGACATACTCTCCATCCTAAAGGATTGGAGGTTCTAAGGTCGCTATTGTCCGTAAAGTTGCCTCTTTAGGGATATCAGTGTTCCCTTTGCATGCATCCCTGTCTGCATGCAATCGATCCATGCCTTTCTCAAATACTGGACGCAACGCTATGTTGAACGAGGCGTTGGCATCGGCATGATCAACGTGCCCGCACTGGCACTTAAAACTCTTCCCTGAACGGTTGCCTATATGTCCGCACATTGAACACTCCCTTGAAGTGTTATGCGGATCAACATATACAACGGGTGTTCCAAGTAGTCTGGCCTTGTATTCTATCATCTGCCCAAGCTGATAGAAAGACCAGCTATTCAGTGAATACCTGAAATTCCTGCCCGACCTTGCATTCCTTATGCATCTGATATATTCGAGCTTGATTCCCATTCCATTCTGTTTTGCATCCTGCACTATCTTTTTTGAAACTTTGTTGTTTATGTCTTTCACTATTCTGCTTTCTCTCTTCTTTGTATTTTTCACCTTCCTGTATTTGCCATGCTTCTGAAGATTCTTTCTCATGTTTTTGTACTTCTTATGAACGTGTTCAGCCGGTTTCCCAAGCTTCAGGATTTTTCCTGTTACGGGATTGCCAACCACGGCAATGTGGCTCGTCGTATTCCGGTCAACTCCAAGATATGCATCCGGTTTAATCATGGAATTCTCCGGGATAGTTACGGAGATGTATGCAAAGATACTGTCAAGCTCGATCTGGCTAATCTTCTCAAAATCATTCCTGAACATATAGCTTATATGGAACTTAAGAGATGATATGTATATTGTTCTCGTTTCATGGCTGAACCTGATCCTCTGTGCAGGTACGGTCAGCTTTACGCTTTTGGCTTTGATGGCATTCCGGTTCCTCGAATACTTCCTGAGGATCTGGTTCGATATAAAGGATTTAAGATCAAATTCCCTGACATCCTTCGATGAGAGGGTTCTGTGGTCTATGGCATACTGTGCTATCTGTCCTGCCTTCCTAAGTTCAACGGAGAAATCCCTTCCATGCCGGATCTTATATGTCAGTATCATACGTTCTTCTGATCCTCTATGTATTTATTGACGATCTCAAGTGTTACCGCGCCAACGGAAGATATGAATTTGGATCGTGTCCAGAGTGTGGGCAGCCTCTTCTTGAGGGATGGGAATTCCTCCCTCAATGTGTGTGAGGTGTATCCCTTTATGAGGTTTACAATTTCTGTAATGTTTCTTTGTGGTTCTGCATCGATGAGAAGGTGAACATGATCAGGCATGACTTCCATCTCCATCACTCTGTATCCATATTCGTCTTCCCTTTGCTTCAATAATTCCTTCATGCGAATATCGATGCCATTAACAAGGACCTTCCTTCTGTATTTTGGGCAAAATATAACGTGATATTGGCAACTGAAAACCATGTGGTCGTACGTTTTGTACATCTTATTAACCTGCGCTACTTCCATATATTATTTTCAATATACTACACTCTTATTTAACGTTGTTGCAATTCATCCACATCGCAAGCTCAGTGACTTTCTTGCTCATTTTTTGTAAGATATATTGCTCTTTCCAAGCCTATATCTATAATTTGGTGAATGTCATGAAAAAAGTTGCACTTTTTAATAAGAAAGGAATGCATCTGAGGTACTGAATGATAGACATATCACAGAAGGAAATTGTAGATCGCTTTGCTGTTGCTTCGGGGAAAATAAGATTGAAAAGCTCAACGATTGAACTCATTAAAAAGGGCGAAATAAAGAAGGGTGACGTGATCTCCACCGCAATAGTAGCGGGCATCATGGCAGCAAAGCATACACCTGATCTGCTTCCACTCTGCCACCAGATTCCCATTGAGAAAGTTGATGTAAGATTCGACATCAAGAAGGAGGAGATAACAGCAGTCTGTGAAGTTAAGGCATCATACAAGACAGGCGTCGAGATGGAAGCGCTTTCCTGTGCCAGTGCAGCTCTTCTGACGGTATGGGACATGACAAAATACCTCGAAAAAGACATAACCGGGAATTACCCTGATACCAAGATATTTGATTTGCATGTAGAAAAGAAGGTGAAGAGTCATGCATGACCATATATCATCTGGTAGAGACCCGATATTTTCGATACTTACATGCAGCAACACTCGTGTACCGGAAAATGATGAGTCAGGAAAGGTTCTTCATAACATTATGAAAAACTCAGGGTTTGAGATTGCAGATAAAAGAATTGTCAAGGACGACTTTGATGAGATCACTTCAGCTGTCGGGAAGCTGATTGAAAAATGCGACATACTTGTGATAACTGGAGGGACAGGCATTACGAAGTATGATGTGACTATTGAAGCAGTCAGGAGCATATCAGAGAAGGAAATGACAGGTTTCATGGTTCAGTTTCAACAACTGTCCTATAAGGACGTTGGAACCGCAGCTATGTTGTCAGGTGCATCCGGCTTCATCGTTAATAGAAAAGCGGTATTCTGCCTTCCAGGATCGCCGGATGCCGCTTCACTGGGCCTGAAAGAATTAATATTGCCGGAAGCCCGGCACATATTTCACGAATTGAATCGCTGACATCCTCTCCATCCCAAGGCATCGGAGTTTTACAGCTTCCCTCAAACTCCTAACAACATTATAAATGAGATCTGATGCATTTAGTCCAGATCACCTGAAGCCAAAATCACAGGCTTAAATCTGTTTTCCTTCAGCTATCAAAAGATAGATTGAATGTTCTTGGCAGATTGTATTGTCTGTTGAAGGAAGGAGGCAGTCTCGGGATCTTCGCAGAATATGAAAGTCCCCCTTATTCCTCTTGTCATGAGTATCCTGTATCTATTGATCAGAAGGCTCCTGGCTTTATCGTATGCTTCCTTATCTCCTAGCTTACCTTTCATGAAAATTCTCTTAAGACTGTTCCTGCCTCCAGGTGAATCCTCGCAATTATCTCCAAGCTCGAATCGTCCCTTTCTCATTACGAGATCGCGTCCCCAGATCAGGCCAACATAATCGGCTTCGAATCCCTGACTGCCGTAGACCGAGGCACATCTGTCCATGTTATTGGACTGCCCGTCAACCCAGAATGGAGCATAGTCCTTTTTTGGATCCATGAGCCACTTTATCGTAATGTCTTTGTCCCTGTAGAGATCGAGATTTGAGCTCAGTGGATACCCGATCCTGATATTTTCTATTGATTGCTTGTCATTAATGTTACCTTTAGATTCTGTAAACGAAGCGACAAGCGCAGTTTTCCCATTTTTTTGTCTGCTCTTCAGATCCTGAATCATCCTCGTTATATCGTCAAATGCATACAATTCATAGTCGGTCAGGGAAGAATTATCAAATTGAGAGTTCAACAGATTTTCTACGAATTTGCCGTATTCCAGTCCATTTCTATATAGACCGGACAATTTCATTATGGTTGCTTGTGGATAAATTCTCGAAAAGTTTTCTGAAGTTCCCTGTTCTTCGGTGCTTAATATCTGCTTTTCGTCATAAAAGAAGATTGTTGTTCTTGCAGCCTCGCCGGCCAGTTTTATGTTCTCAAGAGTCATTCTCTGGGCTTCGTCAAAAATTGCCACATCCAGCTTAGAGCGCCAGCCCTTTTCAGCAACTCCAGGGTTGTTCGGTCTTCCTGTAGAGAAGAATTTGATCACCCCGTCAAGGCCGCTTTCAATGGAAGCAAAGAGCTTTCGCAGCGATTCGATCATCCTATTGTTTCTGTAACACAGGACGCTCTGTTTCTTCATAGACAAAGATCTTAAAAGGAGTTCCACGGCAATCATGGTTTTCCCAGATCCTGGGCCGCCTTGAATTATGAACTGCCCTCCCTCATCATGTTCAATGGCTTTAACCAGCTTGTTGTAGACAGAAAGCTGATCCAGGTAAAGGCCAAAGCCAGTTTCAGCAAGTGTTTCCATTGCACCTTCGCTCAACTCACGGTAATGATCCTTAATGACTTCAAAAAGCGCTTTGTTCTGCCTATATGTAGATTGTACAAACTTTATTCCATTTCCGTTTGAACCAGATCGCGTTATAAGAGACTTAAGATAACTTTCGAGCCTCTTTTCTTCTGACCTGAAAACTAGAATCTCTTTCTGATCGTTGCGATCCATATTGTACAGGACAACTTTCCCATCAACCTTAAAGGAGTCTCCTGACGAACTGGTGAAACGGATCTTGCCCACATAATTCAGCATCTGATAAATTGGATTGACCTGATTTGGAGGATTCTGATCCGTTTCGTATAGAAACGGACTCCTCTCGATACCCTTTCTCCATCCTTTCATTTCAATAATGACCGCATTTCTTTCTTTCCCCTCAGATATGACGATGACGTCAGCCCGCTCCCCGCTGCCTGGAATCCTGTATTCCAGAACTATTGAACCATCAACGCCCTCGAGGGCTTTTTTCAAGAAGACAATTTCTGAAGCCCATGAGTTAACAAGTTCAATCGATGGATCTTCCTTGAAAGATGCTCTAAACTTTCCCTTCAACGAGGAAATGAATTCGGGATTTTCAAGTTCCTTCAGAAATTCGCCTGTGGTGGAGAACCAGGCAAAGTTTGTCATGAAGGATGATACTGTTTAGGGCATTTTAATCTTGCCCTCGGTAAAATGGATAATTATGTTCTTGCTTCAGAAAAAAATTATTCACTATACAGATATCATGCTGAGCATGAAGAGTGGATTCATATCAGCAGACATGATGAACGACATAGTGGGTCTTTCCAGATCCATATATGACCTGGCCGAGATAGGAAGCAATGAGGTGAAATCCTCTGAATTGATTGCATCTAAGCTGAAGGCTAAGGGTTTCTCCGTGCAGAAACCGTTTGACGGAATGAACACTGCATTCAAGGCAAGCAAGGGAAGCGGACATCCAGTGATAGGCCTTCTTGCCGAATATGATGCCTTACCGAACGGCCACTCCTGTGGTCACAACCTAATTTCTGCCTGGGCTTACGGTGTCGCTATTGTCCTCGCTGAGAAAATGTCTGGTGGAACGATAGAGGTATATGGCACCCCATCAGAGGAGGGAATTGGTGAATATTCAGGGAGCAAAGTCAAGCTGGCTGATGACGGTGTCTTCAACAAAACTGATATTATGTTTGGAATGCATCCATCCGATGTCTGGGCCACAGGTTCCGCATCGTATTCAGATGTTTCATACCTTCTCACTTTTACTGGAAAGGCGGCTCATGCAGCAGATTCACCGGAATCCGGCGTAAATGCACTCGATGCTGCAGTTCTTGCTTATATTGGAATAAACTTTATGCGCGATTCAATAAAGACGGATAAGCATCCGGTCATCGGAATGTATTTCAGGGAGGCTGGTACCGCAACCAATGTGGTACCGGAAAGATCTGTGCTTGAAGTTGATCTCAGGTCTACTTCTGCTTCATTCCTGCAGCAAATGGTTGATAAAATGAAGAGAATAGTAAAATCCTCTGCCGATTCCATAGGGTGCTCTCTTGATATAACGCCCACATCCCCCGTATACAAAGGATACAAGACCAATTCAATTCTGGATAAACTGTTGGGTGAGGCTCTTTCTTCAAGGAAGATGGATTACCTGACAATAAAGGATGACATGATACCTTCCGGAAGCACGGATGAAGGAAACGTAAGCAGGGTTGTCCCCACCGGGCATATAGACATCAAGATTTCACCAGAAGGTACCCCTGGTCACTCAGACGAGTTCAGAAAATATGCAGATCCATCGAAAGCCCGCCAGAGCCTTGAAATAGGAATAGAAGCAGCAGTTAATGCCTGCCTGCGTCTTCTAGAGGACCCTTCAATAGTGAAAAAAGCTAGAGAGGAATTTGACGCTAAGAGATAGAAGCAATTTCCCTGACCTTCCCGGAACTTCAGGTCTTTTCATAAAGTTCTATATTGCTTGACAGGAATCAGTGGTTTAAGACAAGACATCAAAGAACATGGAACGATAATTGCGGAATTAAATAGTTCCCATTTGAAATTTCATTGAATTATCTCGGCGTAACTTATAGTCACTGAGGCGGATATCACCTCTTCTCTTTTAATCAGCCCTCTCCAACTTTCCCATTGAATAGAATGTAACCAAACATCTATTAATTTTATTGGAGCTTTCTTAAGTGAGATATATTTCATTTGGTTATTTTTGCGAATTGCGATCAGAAATACTATATATTTTTTCAGGTATGGGTATGCTAGAATGTACAGTGTCAATAAGGGCAATGAATTAGGACATATTTTTGTCCGCCTTGACCGGAATGACAACCTGGATGCCATTCAGATCGATAAAATTTCCATACTCGATTCATTCATTAAACACTTTATAAGAGAAACACTGGATGCTGGAGGTATAGCTGAAATTGCTTTCCATGATAATGAATTAGTAGATTGCGTCTACATTTTTGATACTGTAGAAAGGATAGGCACAGTTTTCACCAATTCAAGGGTACTTCTGAACCACTATTTTAAATCGGCCTCCGACTGCTCTTTATTCTGTGAGTTCAAATTAGACATAGAAAATGAACCTTTCTCTGTACTCGAACTGGATCTTTTCTTATCGGACTTGATTCATACGTTCTCGAACGAGGTATCTTTGCTTGGCCTCGCTGACATTAATGAGGTAAAGAATGCAATGGATACCATTTTCAGGGGGATGAATCTGCGGTGGGTGGAATCGGCCCTCCGAAATGGAGACAGGTGCTTTGCGGCAATGTCCGGAGAAGAAATTATGGGTTTAGGATGGTGTTCTATAGAAGAAAAAGTAGGACACCTCGTCTCACTAGGAGTGAAGCCGAAATACCGGAAAGCTGGGATAGGAACAGACCTCCTTTATGCAAGGTTATTATGGATGAAGGATCTCGGAGTCCACAAAGTCTTGTCAGAGATTTCAGATAGTAACCAGTCTTCAAAGAACATTGCCTTAAAAGCTGGTTTCGTTGAAAGGGGAAAGATTTTTCTCTACCGAATAAAGCAGCTGTAGAATTCTCCTGTGGAATCTGTTCTAACTCCTTGGTGCTCCACAAACCGGGCATCTTTCAGCAGTTGAATCCATTAGAGAACCGCAGTACTGGCATTTAACCTTCACCACTTCTTTCACGACTATCTGCTGAACCTCAGGTTGTTTTGCGTTGAAGTTAAGTGGCGGAGGGGTCTGGCCAATTGATGGGTTCTGGCTAACAGGAGGAACAGCGAAATTTACATTACCTTGGGTCGGATGTTTCGGGATCTTCTCCTTCCTATGTCTTCTGGACAGGGCAACAAGTATTGCCACTATAATAAGCAATAAAATTACGAGAAGAACAACGTAAAGAAGGATATTCGATCCGTTTCCATTGCTCGGGGGTGGAGATGCAGGAGTCAGGCTGTAGCTTGTGCCTGTCACAAAGAGCGATTCTGTGAAGACGTATCCATTTCCTGAGTTACTAGTATCATGTTCAGTATAAAGGTAACCAACAATGAAACCGGTGGATGGATCATAATACGCCTTGCAGTTAAATGTTGCAGATAAGTTTCCATTCTGATAGGATCCATTTCCCTCGGCGTAGATAGTGGAAACATAACTACCGGTGCTCTGTAGCTTATATGAATAATCCGTCGAGACAACCTGCATCTGTGTGTTCAGCATTTCAAACGTATCTCCTGCAGAGAGGGTGTTGTTGATGTAGAACCACACTGTAGGATTGACGTAACCTGTCAGGTTATCTGTTCCGTTCACATAGAGGAAAGTTTGAGTTGAGAATGTGAATTTTCCGTTAGCTGAAACCGGCGCATACACGCCTGTGTTGTTTGTTAAGGTACAGTTATAGGCATAAATCATGGTCGCAATGTCGGCAGAAACATTCACGACATGCTCTGTTCCGTTTATGTAGCATTGCTGCGTATATCCGCCATATATGCCCTTTCCGTCATTGAGGTTCGTTATTTCCTCATAATTGAAGTATGTCCCTGAGGTAGGTGCGTAATGGCTTGTTGTACCCGAAGGCACAAAGGCAAGGATCATAAGAGCCGCAAGAATTATCGGAAGATATGACTTCAACCCTGCATTCCTCCGGATACGTGGACGTGGCCAGGATGGACTCCTCCGATTGAACTGAATGTTGAATAATAGCTGGAATGTACCACAATCAGAGGAATGAAGAAAGGCATCCACATCATGCCCATTGGCCTGTATGAAAGCTGCACAGGGGTATTGACAAGCTTTGCTGTTATGTCCAGGTTCCTGACTATCTCGTTCCGAATGCCATGTATAGCCCTGACGGCAAGCCCGATAAGTTCAGATTGGCTCAAGCCGGTAGCAACCCTGCCAATAATTGAATAAGCCTGCTCCACGAGATCAAGAGTTTCGTTTGCCTCCATAACCGGTATGGAAGCGAGGATCGAGGATGCAACAAGCGGATATTCCAGATAGGTCTTGATGCCGTTGATAATGATACCAAGTTTGGTCTGGAAACCTTCCTCTGGAAGGTCAGAAATGGCAAGGTAGGCAGACGACAGCTCCGTATCCTCTGAGTAAGTATATCCCCAGGATGCAAAGATTGATTTCATAGCCTTGAACTTGCCAGTGATTTCCTCCTCTTGTTTATTGATTATAGCCATTATAGCAGCCGCTTCGTCTGACCGGGTTACCAGCTTATAATCTATTAGCTTCTGAATAGGGAAGGTGCCATCAAATGACCTCCCGAAATAGAGAATAGATGCTATACCAACGGAAGCTTCCTTGTCAATGTGCGCCTGATGCCTGACCTGATGATTCAGATCTGAGATCGATCCGTACGCATTTTCCGGATCCTCGTTGGATGAGGCGATGATCTCAGCAGCCATCATCGCGTTGTCATTATTCTTAGTAAGCTCTCTCATCAATGAATAAGACTTCAGAAACTTGCTATCTAGTGCTGCAGTATCTCCCTGTATCTTCGCCAGGCCTACCGCTGTGCTCCAGATATGCGAAGGATCTGCATCATGCAACGAAGCCGATAAATTGCGGAAATGGTTGAAAGTCTCATTCGCAATCATTATAAGTTCGCTGTTCAGTGAGCTTTGCTGCGAAATAAAATCGCTGAATTCCATGTCGGAAACCCTGTACATTCTTATTCCAAGGCTGCTGGACATAAGCTTCCCCTGGTTTGTGAGTGAAATATAATAATCCCCAGACTGGGTCAATCCATCAAGGACAGATTTCTTTCTTATGAGATCGGCTATCTTTCCTTCTTCCGCAGTTAGTTTTCCTTCTTCACCTTTTAGAGCTTGAATATCCTGTTCCATCTTTTGTTCTTCAGCTTCCTTTTTTCCCCTGCCTTCCAGATGGAAAAGGAGTGAATGTGTCTCTTTATAATCCTGGTCATAACCGGATCTCATTGTATAAATGGAATTTTTCTCATCTCCGACCGCCTTTTGTAAAGCCTGGATCTGGCTCACATCGTTTGCCAATTGGTTATACTCGTCCTTGGTGAACAGATTAATAAGATTGTTTTTCTTGAAGAAATCCAAATCAGGCTGGGAGGGAGTAGAAGATATCGCTCTAGAAGATACCTGATTGAAAAAATTGCTCACTTCTTTACATTTCATATTTCTATCTATCTAGGATTGGAAACTCCATATTTAATTCTTCATCGCCAAGTGTGTTTTTTACCAACATTCTCAGGGTAGCACTGTCATCTATTATATGTATGAAAGGATCCAATTTCACGGCCTCCTTTACCAGGATTTCGAACTGTACTTTTCTGTCCTCGGATCCATTGAACCTGTTTCTTCTTTCATGGTCTATTTGCTCGTATGCAAACATGAATTCGTAAAGTGATCTGAAGATCTGCTCTTCTATCTTGTCCTTAACTTTCTCCTTTCTAATCTGAATGGCCTCAATCCCTTCAAGATCGACAAAGAATATTGTGCCGTCGGGTGCAATCACTGCGTCCTTGTCAAGCCACACATCATAGAAATCAAGCCCGGAATAGTAGCCCTCAGGTGTTCTTGACATAGTCCTAGGGAAAAGCGTTAGCATGGCAATTGCACTTCTAACGAAGTTAACCTCAAACATAAATGCCTTCTCTTCAGTATCTAAACCAAACATGTCAAAGACCTGTTTAGCGTTGCTTCCTACTGTATTGTGTGAATGAAAATAGATCCTGACGTTAGATGGCACGAGCCTGATTTCCTGAACTATTCTTCCCGTGAATTTCCGATACCAGTATATTTCTTTTACAGCCCTCTCCAATTCTTCTGGAATAAAGTTTACTCGTACCAGCGGTGCTATGCGGAAACCATTGATTGAGGTTTCATTCGCATAACTGGAAGCTTTCATTGCAATTGTAGCATGCTCCAGACCCTGTCCCCCGTATGGTGAGCCTCTCAACCATAGCTCACCTGTTATGAACCTGTTTGAGTTTGATTCATGATCCCTCATCTTTTCTTTTATTTCCAGAGTGTTGACAAGTGAGCTTACATGGAACCTGTTGAGCGATCGCATAGAGAAAGGATCGGTTGTGGATCCGATCCCTTTGACAGACAGGAAATAGTGAAGTCCGCCGATTGAGACAAATGGATCTGGGAGTATAGCACTCCTGTTGTCGTCTTCAATAAACTCAATTTTCTCCTCAGGGTTACTATTTACGAATGGAACCATACTATCTGGTATATAGATGCTGCTTAATTCCGGTTCATCTAGCTCTTGAAGCATTTCATTCTTAAGAGCGGTCTCTGCCTTGTATCTATAGAGCGTGATGCCCTTTCCAAGTAAGTGCATTTAGGATTCTAATGCAACATCATGACTTGTAATTTTTAATTTGCGCTGAACAGAGCGTTTTGTAAGCTTAAAATGGCCAGGGAGATTCCGATTTACTTGAATTTGACGGATCTTCCAAATACATTTGTAACATCTTTTTAAGTGACGCAATAATACATTCCATGTACAATACCATTTAATACCGCTATCAAATATAGAAAAGTCTTTTTAGACAAAAAGGAAGTAATCGAATGGAAGGAACTACCAAAATTAAAGATTTGACTCCTTCTTCAAGACGTGTGAACGTTCTGGGGAAAGTAGTCTCTATAAGCGAGCCCAAGGAAATACAGACCAGATACGGAGAGGGAAAATCTGTGACTGAGGTTGTCTTAGCCGATGACACTGGAAAGATAATACTCTCACTCTGGGGAGACCAAGCACAGCAGGTTGCAGACGGAAAGACCATATACATAGACAACGGGTACATATCCCTCGTAAGGGGACACATGAGACTCAATGTCGGCAAATATGGATCAATGTCAGAAGGAACCGAGGAAGTTTCAGAGGTCAACGAGTCGCTGGACATGAGCGAGAAAGAATACGAGAATGAATACAGAAGATTCGGCGGCTCACGCGGAAGCGGCAGCGGTGGTGGCGGATACAGAAGAGGAAACAGCGACTACGGCCGAAGCGACGACAGAAAATATAAGAACGATTAAATTTAACTTAATTCATTTGGCATCGTCTATTTTTTATTAAGGCGATGCCGTTTTTTTAGCCTGACCCTGGTACATCTCTATTATCTCTTTCGTGGAAGTGCAGTCAAAGGCATTCTTGTCATGGCGGAACCTGCCTGTAAACCTTGGAAATCTGATAGCTATACCGCTATCCGGACGGAATAGGCCCATAGCACATGTATGTACCGGGCTAAGCGTAATTTCCGCGCCTGCTATCTCCATGACTAGGGAAGGGTTGAACCAGAAATCTGCCTTTATTTTTGATTCGACGGAATTTGGCTTTTCTTTAGAAGCGAACGGCGAAAGCATCTTTGGCAAACCGAATAATACATCGTCGCTGAATCCTGTGCCCAGTTTACAGACTGTCTCAAAGCGATCCATATCAGCATTATACGAAGCCATAAGAAGTGCACCGTATGTTCCCTTTCTTCTGCCATGACCTGCAAAGGCACCAACCACCACCAGATCAAGGGTGTCAGCAAGTTCAGACTTGTAGTCACGCTTCATCTTGATCCAGAGCCAGCCCCTTGCACCTGCCCTGTAGACAGATTTCTCTGTAACATTCTTTGCGACTATGCCCTCGCAGCCGTCCTGAATTGCCTGCTCAAAAAAGAGGGCAAGCTTGTCCTGGTCTCCCGAAACTAACCGTGTTGCTCTTTTTATTCCCTGATTCTCTTCGAAAAGTTCCTCAAGGGCTTTCCTGCGCTCCGTATATGGAAGGTTAACCATGGATCTGCCATCCAGGTAGAGTATGTCGAACAGAAACACCACAAGCGGTATCTCCTGGATTGTGGCATCAAGATTGTATTTTCTGCCCCTGCGTTGTGAAACCGCTTGAAAAGGATATATTTCTCCTGTTTCAGGGTTTACGGGCACAGCCTCACCGTCGAGGATGCAGGTCCTGCCCCTAAATGTCTCTTTCACCGCTTTTACGATGTCTGGAAACTGATCCGTCTGGTTCTCAGTTCCACGAGAAAAGATGACAACTTTCTCGTCAATTTTGTGTATCTGTGACCTGATTCCATCGTACTTGTATTCAAAGGCAACTTCGTCTCCCATCTTTTCCATTATCTGTGCTATATCTGGAAGACGCTCTGCGAGCATTACTTTTATTGGTACACCGGGCTCAGGCCCGATCTCCCTGATCCTCTGAATATCTTTTGATCTGAGCAGCTCAGCGATATAACCTATGTCGGGATGAAAGTTATATGCATTTTCAACCTCATCAGAATCTTCAAAACCGAATGCCTGTGATAGCGCATTCAGGATGGTTATGTCGGATGCGCCAAGCCTAAGCTTGCCCGTCAATATCCGGCAGATGTATTTCGATTCATTCGGGCTCGCATCAAGAAGTATGCTTTCAAGGAGACCTGCCCTGTTCCTGTTGCTCCCAGATCCAGAAGAATTTGCTATTTCAAGCAGTTTTGCATGCAGATCGCCGACGGTAAGTTCAGCTGAAAGCAATGACTTCTGCAGCTTTTCAGCCATTATCTCTTCAGCAACCAGTCCGAGGTCTCCAACCTTGTGAAAAAGATCAGTTATGTCCTCCTCGGTCCTGCCGGATATGCTGGAAAAAACTTTGATGATGGATTTATCCGACAGTCCAGATTCTATCCCTTCGTAGTCGGGTGCAAGTTTTCCCTGAACGAAGTAGACAAGGCTCTTCAGATCCGAATCGGAGCTTGCAAAGAGGTCGGAAAGTGCCTTGGTAATTTCAGTTCTCTTGCTTGTATTTGAAATCTGCTCGAATACGTCGGCTGCAGTTTTGAAGAGCATGCCATATAATGGCTTTAGTTTATTATAACTCTCTGGTTTTTGCAGCGAATGCCTGCAGGATCTCGCCATCTATTTTTGCACTAATATAATATTGATTTATCTGATCGGTGAGCTTCTTTAGCTTGACCGGAAAGCTTACACGTGTGAATGTTACTGAATCATATTCTATATCGGCGAGCATCAATGGTTCGGGAGGGGCGACAATCCTTCTCTCCGGCGGGTTACCAAAAGGATCGGAGAAGTGATCCTTCATAATAGGGCTGTTGCAAAAACCTATAAGGGATCGGATCTGTTCCCAGACAAAGCTCTTTCCCTCGATCATGACCTTAAGGAAATTGCCTTCTTGCTTGCATCGAATGCTGCTTATGCAGCGTATTGTGGATCGGGCATCCTTCCTGCAAAAAGCGCTGAAATCATGTTTTCCCTCAAATTTCTGTATGGTAGAAACAAACGACGGAATCGGGTTGTTCAGCATATACAGATATCGTTTAGACCTGCAATGACGGGGATTGTAATCATCTTCTACTTCGCAATAACCAATGAAGAAAACGTTGCTGATATGAGCATTCAGTATCTTTAAGATCTTCTCAGGATGCATTTCCGTACTAATCATGAAAACATTGCCGGAAGCGGATACATTGCGGTCTGTGCGCGCCGCTGAGCGCATATCTTCTGAAATTTTATACCTTCTAAGAATTGAAAGGATGGAATCCTCGACACTATTATTCCCATTTCCCTTCTGGAACCCAGTAAAGCATTCCCCTTTGTAACCGAACTTGACGAGAAGCGCCACAAGAAAGAATAAAAGGCACCCTTAAAATACCCTGCTATGAGGATTGGAGTCGCCGGCCTTGGATCATCCGGATCCTACCTGTTGCATCTTCTAACCGAAGCGGGGTTCGATGCCGTTGGATTTGATCCGAAGAAGGATGGTTATTATATACCATGCGGCTACGCGGCAAACAGGCACAGGATGAATCATCTCCTCTCCATGGCTGGATTGGATTTTTCCCAGTACATAGAAGGCGAAGCCGGCAGCATAATATTCTCCGGCAGTGCCTTGAGAGAAATCACCTTCAATTCCCGGGGACTTGTAACTTTTGACAAGAACAGGCTTGAAAGCGATCTGCTAAAAGATTGCAAGTGGTCTCAAGAACGAATGAAAGGAACCTTCGACCTCCTGGTTGACGCTACAGGTATTTCAAGAAGCCTCCTTCCAAGAGAGGAGGATTACAGAATGCACACGATTGAATATCTCTCCACGCTGGAGGAAAAAAAAGATTTTCAATTCAGATATTTTGCGAATGGGTCAGGGTACTTCTGGATTTTCCCGAAAGGAAATAAATATCATATAGGCGCAGGTTCCGATTCGATCGAGAAAATAAGAGATTCTCTTGCCCACTATATTCCGGAAAAAATTGTCTCCAGGGATATCAGGCTGAAACCACTATTTCATTCGATCTCTAAGGATAATATCATAGGAGTGGGGGAGGCTATCGGAACCGTCTCTCCGATAACAGGAGAAGGTATTGTACCATCGATGACGTCTGCTCTGCTTCTCTTTATGGCTGTAAAAAAGAGCAGCGACATCGGGACAATAAGAGACCTCTATACAGCATCTATAAAAAAGGAATTTCGCAGGTACAACGTACTTTATGATCTCCTGAGGAGCTTCCAGTCCGGACATGTGGAAAAAAGAAGAGCCCTTTCATATATATCTGCAGCAAGGAAAGACCTCATGGAATTCGGCATCGATTTCAGGATTTCGAGGATACTCAGGGATTTCATCTGATCATTTAATCCCGCCGTCAACCGGTATCATAGCGTCTGTGGTTGCACCGAATGAATCCTCATCAAGCAGGGCAAGAAGCACGCCCGCCACATGTGATGGAAGAACCTCGATCCTGAGAAGATTCTGTGTTTTGTACTCTTCCACGGTTTGCCCCTTGGCCTTGGCCCTGGATTCGAGCACTCCATTTTCCCATATCCTGGATCCGCGGAATATCTTGTCCGGGTTGATTATGTTTGATCTTATTCGGTATTTACCGCCTTCCTTGGCAACATAATGAGAAATGTGACCTGCGAACGCTTTCGTGGTTCCGTACATTGTCATCTCCTCGCCAGGATTGGTAAGATTCTTTGTAATATTGAATACGAAGTTCCCGCCAATTCCCTGGGTCTTCATTATCCTGAATGCCTCTCTCGTTATCAGGAATGTTCCTCTTGCATTTACCTTATACATCTGGTCCATATCTTTCATGGATATCTTGTCTATTGGGGCAGTCTTCAAAATGCCTGCATTGTTGAACACTATGTCAATTCCTCCGAACTTTCGGACGGCATCAAGATAAAAACCAGTTACAGCTGATTCATCCGACATGTCCGCAATCACGGGAAGATTTTCTGTTGATGACTCCGAATGAACGTGCTTGCTTTCATCGTTCACTTTGGGATCGAGGTCTACGGCAACAACATGAGAGCCTGCAAGAGCCAGAGTCCTGAAGGCTTCTAGTCCTATTCCTCCCGCGGCACCGGTTACCACTGCGACTGTCCCTTCCAGTTTTCTTGGCTTATATTTCTTGAGCTTTGCCTCCTCGAGCGGCCAGTACTCCATTGCATATGCTTCGGCTTTTGTTATGAATACATGCTTCGACACAATATCTGTATAAGCATTGACGGTGAACGAATGCAATGCCTGGTCGAGTATTATTCTGCATTCCTTATAATTTGAACCTGACGTTAGGATGCCATATCCCCTGATCACGATAACAGTCGGGTTCGGATCATGCATTGGATACGAGGACGCGTATTGAGAGTGCTCTTTTGCATATCTTTCGCGATACCCGGAGATCAGCTTTTCGGCCTGGGCAATGTCGTCTATATACAGGAAGTCGAATTTGGTTCTTATCAGCATGTCTGGCGTGGCAGGTCCGTAGGAGCACATAGCTTCCGTCTTCTTTGATCTTGATATCTGAAGCGACAGATCGGACCGATCTGATAAGAGTATCTTTTTTGCCCTGGAAGAGAGCAGGCCACGAATCTTGGGAAGAATCGCTACCTCGTCAATCTCCACTTTATCGTAATCATGGGTAAACAGATCTGCCTTCATCCTTGAATCCCTAAATTCCTCGGCCCTTGAAACTATCGAGATATGATTTTCGTATGATTTCCTCGCATCATCCGAAAAAGTGAAGAGTCCGTGCTTTCTGAGAACTAGCCCGCGAGCATCTTTTGCCTTATCTATGACAGAAAGAACTTCCTTTGCAAGCTTAAACCCAGGCGGAATATATGGCAATACTATAACGTCGCCTAGTATTTGCCTGACCTGATCATCTGTCAGGTCTGTATTTGTGATTGACAGGATTGCATCGGAATGTGAATGATCAACAAACCTGAACGGTATAAATGCATGGAGAAATGATTCAACACTTGGCGATGCCTCCTGTGGGTTTAACATGCTCCTTCTGAGAAAATCGGCCATCGTAATGTCATCCATTGATTCAATAGCCTTTGCAGCTCCAAGGTCATCCATCCTAAGACCCGTGAATCCTCTCTCGGTAATGGTTGAAAGATCAGATCCGCTACCCTTGACCCTTAAGACCCTTATCTTTCTCCCTGTGTGATCGACTTCAGTGATCTTTACAGATGTGTTACCGCCACCATGTAGAACGAGGTCACTCTCAATCCCAAGCAATCTTGACGTGAACGCCCTGATTGATAAATCATCGTTTGATGGCGGCGTGCTCCACTTACTCTTCATTAGAACGGTGATGCTTGGAATTTATAACAATTTTCCCATAGATTTCAAGAATGCTGAATGTCGCATAATAGATCATGGGATCACTCAAGCCGGATAAGTGGCCTACCGGGCCAAGCATTTTTGCTCTTGCGATCAGGGCTTCCCCTGCTTACAGATACCTTGCAGTCGAAGGTTGATTCCAGATATTCTTTGCTGCTTTCCAGAATTGAGTATTCATCGCCGTCAAACTGTGATATCAGGTTCCTTATCTTCATGAATTCAGGAATTGCCCATTTCATCTCCGCCGGAACTTTCGACATTTCCCCTTTGGCAAGGATTGGAAAAATATCTCTGATCTGATCCGGAACCACGCTGACTTGGATCTTCTTTGGTTCGATCCCGGTCGCCTTCATTATTTCCCTTATATCCTGAATAATGCGATTGACATATTCCTCAGCCTTCAGAACGGCTTCGTTCGGGTAGCCGTCCGGAATAGCAGGTAATACCTCCAGGGATACGTAGCTGTCGGAGACATGCTTATGCCAGTATTCTTCGCATAGATGGGGGATAACAGGCGATAAAGCTATCAGCCAATGTTTCATGATTTTCTGGAGCACTATATTGATCCTTCCGCCTCTGCGTTCCAGGTACTTCAGGTCATTCATAACTTCGTGGAATATGGATATGTACGCATGCCTGATTCCGTACTGATCCATCTCGCCTGTAAACAGTTTCAATCTTGAGTAAAATGATGAAATGAACCACTCCTCGATATAGTTAAGATCTCCTTTTGCCGGGGAGAAGGATTCCATTAATTGAACAAACTGATCAATCTTCTTTGAGTGCACACCAACATCATCTTCATTCCAGTCCAGGTCGGTGGATATATCTGCACCAACAGCAACGAACAGCCTGTAAATGTCGGCAGAATAGCGCTCTACCACGTTAAGAAGGGAGACAACGTTTCCCTTGCTTTTCCCAATCTTGGCTCCCTTGGAAGTAACTGTTCCGGATATTGAGATTGCGCGTGGGAGTTTAGAACCTGAGAAGAGAGCAGCATGATTCATTATGTAGAATGAAAGATGGTTGGATATATGTGGGGAAGTCGTGAGTCTCAAATCTACTCCGTACCAGTAGTTCCACTGTCTCTTTGCTTCAATGACCTTTTTGTATAACCTATCTTCCATCTTGTACGATGAACCGCTGAATATTGAATCCACCAGGTCGAAACCAAGCGATCCTTTGTCTTCATAAATGGATCTCAGCTGTGGGGCGTTCGTGTATACAGCGGGATAAATGGTTGAATCAGATAATGACTCGATGACCCAATCCGGATCCATAGGCAGTCTCGTCCCAAGCCCACGCTTTCTTGCGCAAGGTCTCTGCCTGAGCCAGTCAATCGAATCATGAAAGATTCTCTTAAGGTATTCGGGATAGAAGGACATACTCTCAATCAACAGATGTGATACCTCCTTCCAGTCTTGCCTGGAATAGTCAATAAACCACTGGTTCCTCACAACTGCAACAAGCACCTCGGAACCCGATCTGGTTTCAGCCTTTCTCGATGTTTCATATAGTATGAATGCAAGCCCCTTGCCTATGAGTTGTTCCCGTATGAGTGATCTTGCCTCCTGGACAGTCTTTCCGGCAAGTGGCGTGAGTCCGTTCATTATACCGGAGTAGAACTCGTCCTTGTAGAGGAGCTGCGTCGCCTCAGCTATCTTGTCTGAATCCGAAGGTGACTTTATGCCGAATTTGGAAACAAGCGTTTCAACCGTACTTTCGCTCGAAGCCGGCATTTCAATTATCTTTTCTGGGAATGTGCTCTCACCGGAAACTTTGAGCGCCATATAATCCATTATGGAATGGGCTGGAACAGAATACACTACCCCGGACGCATTATCAGGATCAACGAAGTCTGCCTGCCGGACTTTTACCTTCTTACCTGTGATCGGGACCTCAAATTCTTCCTTCATCATTTCGGAAAATGATATATCACGTGTCTGATCGAACTCCTTGCCCTGGAGTTTAAGTTTCGTCATGCACTTTCCCGAAACAACCATTTTTTCTTTTCCCTGCGTAACGAGGTAGTATTTACCATTTGGCGAGACCCAGAGGTTAGTGATCCCATATATCGTCTCCGGGCGCAGAGATGCGGCAACCATCGAGAAATCCCTGCCATTGAATTTAACAGCGGTAAATTCTTCTATTGTTACCTTGTCAGTATCGCCATCCTTTATATCGTCTTCACCCACCGGATTCTGATCATCCACGCTATAGAGAAGGGGATAATCCCCTCTGGTGAGGAAACCCTTGGAATTGAGTTTATTGAATTGCCAGCTCACAAAATCCTGATACATCGGTTCAGCTGATGTGAAGCGCCTTGACCAGTCTATTGAAAAACCAAGCAGGGTGAAATCATTTATTATGGCATTTGAAAAGTACTCGGCTATTGCGGATGGTTCAGTGAAAGACTTGAGTCTCCCCGGTATGTCCATCTCCCCATATTGCTGCAGATATTCTGTATACAGCGAGAGAGTGGATTTGTCGTTCCTCAGGATTTTCTGCGCAATAGAAAGAACGGGAGTTCCAGACTGATGAAATCCCATTGGGAAAAGGACGTTGTAGCCGCGAAGTCGCTTGTATCTCGCAATAATATCACCCAGGGTGTATGTTCTGCCATGTCCTACATGTAGAGAGCCACTGGTATAGGGCCACGGAACCGTAATCAGGAATTTCTTCCTGCTTTCGTCCACCGCAGGCTCGAATATACCGTCTTTTTTCCACCGTTCCTGCCACTTCTTCTCGAAATCGCTAGTCATTGCATCTCCTAATGCATGATCAAGACTGCGGCTGCCACAACTGTAGTCCATTCATTCTGATTGAGCACTACTCCAGTGGAGCATATATTCCTTGTTGTCAGGATTTTGTCCTTCAGAACATATTCACTTTTCTCTTCATCCCAAACAAGGTTATCCTTCTCGCCCATGGTGCTTGCAAGCATTTCTGCAGCAAGTTTCTCTGCAAAATAACCTGCCACCTTCTCAGTCTCCCCGAAGCTGTGGTGCTCACTCAGGTAACCCCATTTATTCCTGTCCTTGGGAAGAGCGTACCCTATGGCTGCCGATAGCATCCTATTCAGTTCATTGGAGGAATTCCTCGCAAGGACGGTAAACAATATCTGGCCAGGTTTCAAGAGCGACGATCCTTCCTCCCTTGTGATAAGTGCGGCATTGGGTGGAAAAATCGAACTCACGCTTATAAGATTATAAGGCGCTATCCCGGCATCCCTTAAAGCCTCTTCAAAGGACTGGAGCTGACTCTCAGCCCTGCCTACCCCACGTGTAAAGAATATTTTTTCTGGAACGTATGAATCCATTGTGGCAGCAGATATGAAAGCACCTTATTTTACTTTTCAGGATGTTTGCCAGGCATATAAGAAACAAGTTTGGAACATCTTCGATTAGGAAAGGAAGGCTTAGATATCCAGCGTTATATCCAGGTACCCTGGAACTATGCGCGCAGGAAGGTTATGGTACGTTGCTGCCTTGACGCTGTTTTTGGGCTTAATACTCCTCGTGAACATGTGTCCCTTCAATGTCAAGATAGAATCTTGCAGCTCGCATGCGAAATAAAGTATCCTGTTCATCTCGAATTCCGAAATTACAAGGTTCATCATGTCGACTATAACGTATGGTGTAATTTCTGCCTTGATTGTCTCGGTATGTTCAGCATTTATCCTTATACCAACTCTGTGAAGCAGTGATGCCAGGGCATATATAGAATTAGAAAGAATTGTTGCTGAATCCTCTCCATAAACGCGAATAAGGATATCAGCAGTGTTATCAAGAATTTTATATTTTATCAAAAATAATAAATAATTAAGGGATTACTCTGGCCTTGAGGATGAAATCACGGGGATTGCTTCTTCAAGGTTCAAGCCGATTTCGTCTTCCCTGAGCTTTCTGCCAATGCTGTCCTCATAGAACTTCAGGATCTTGCGCTTCTCTTCCATGGTGTAATCCCTGAAGTACTTCTCTCTCTTGAGTACCTTGCCTGTCCTCTCTTCGTAGAGCTTTGCAGGTATAGAGTATTTCCTCTGAGTTGCATCCCTGTAAAGTTCGGGTATGACATTGAAAGCACAGAACGGCACTACTCTTCCGTCAGGCATAGCATAGTGTATGTCGCACCTCTCAACCCTGTCTACATCGTATGTGTATGGGTCCATGAAGTGCATGAATCCGACGAACATGGACTTGTAGTGGAATGCCTTAAGACCATGGTAGTCACCATCTGTGAACGCATTGTAGACCATATCCTTCAGCTTGAAGTCCTTGGGAGCCTTCTCGTAATCGACGAACTTACCTAGATTCAGGAGCAGCTTTGATACAGATTCGACTTTCTTGAGTCTCTTGAAGCTGGATCCCTTCATCTCATCACCGAGTTCGCCCATATACTCGAACATTCCCCTGACATCAATGAATCTCGTGATCGGGGTGACCTTGTCCCCGTCCTTGAAGATGTAGGTACCCATTCCGCAGGCAAAGTGGATTGAAAGCTTGTACATGTCTTTACCCTTAAGGGCTTCAACGAAGTTTGAGACCTTTGTCGTTGATGGAACAGTGAAGAAGTCTTCCCTACCTATCATGCCATCGGTCTGCTGTTCTATCTTCTTAATGCAGCCAGGTATTGTAACCCTCTGCTTCTCCCTCATCCTGTCAGGCATTCTCCCTACAAGACTGACTGGTTGGAAGTTTACCGCCCTTACCACATCAATGTTGGAAAGACCGAACTTGATGATATCTCCAAGGTAGTGATCGTTTATTCCACCTATTACAGTTGGAACCAATACGACGCCAAGCGGCGCTTTCTTGTAGTTCTCCAGTGCTGCAGGAACCTCCCAGAAGTTCTTCGGGTTTGATCTTGGTGTAGGACCGTCAAATGATGTGTATATTACATTTGAACCTGCCTCTCTGACCTTTCTCGGGAAGTCCGGGTCAAAAGCAGCTCTTACACTGTTCGTGTTAAGCTGGATGTGCTCGTATCCTTCCTCTCTTGCAATCTTTATCACATCAATGATGTCGTCCCTGATAGTTGGCTCTCCACCAGTTATCTGGACCGCGTTTGCTCCAACCGGTTTCTCGTTCCTCATTCTTCTGAGCATCATCCTGACCTGGTCCTGTGATGGCTCGTAAATTGGCTCGTTTTCCTTAGCATAGAAGAAGCAGTACCAGCATGATAGATCGCAGCGGTTTGTAACTACAACGTTTCCTAAGCCTGTATGAGATTTATGTTTTACACAAAGACCGCAGTGCGTGGGGCAAATAATTTTCTCTTCAAGCATTGCAACATTGGGGTTAAGAATCCTTATACCCTTGTCTGCCCACTTCTTTGCTTCCTGGTACATATCGTAGTCTTCCCAGTATTTCTCTCTCGTGACTCCATGCTCGGGGCATTCCTTTATCAGTTTGACCTCGCCAGAGTTCTCGTAAACTATTGCTGGGATCCTCATTTGGTCAAATTTCTCTTCATCGGCACATAGAGGGCAAAGACTTTCGGTAACCCTCATAATCAACATATCCGGGTTGATAAGGTTCCCCATTTGCGCGACGAACTCGTCAACCGTCTTGAAAGGTGCATTCTTACTAATCTCAAAGTCTGCTGCAAACCTGACTTCGGGATGTTTGTTCATCTCTTCAGCTACAATCATCTAGTTATTCACCTATTTTAACACTTTAAATCAACCTATATTAAAAGATTTTTGTTGTCTGACTTACTAAAAAACAGGACTGCCATACTCTCCCTTCAAGACAAATGTTATAACATATCTTCTCAAATAGCTTTCCCCTTAATGTTCGCACCAACTCAGTATTGCAGCGCTCTGTAAAAGAGTTATGTTGGTATTTTCTTCTGTCTAAAATAGACAAGATATTGTAGAAGTTTTATGCGATCAAATTGAGTTTTGCTATAATTTATTTTAGCCTTCCATATATGTAGATTTGTACTTGTTTAGCTTAGGTTTTTAACTATTTTTACCATTTATCTTAATGGAC
>JBMFWM010000013.1:0-1509 GCA_049965275.1 Thermoplasmata archaeon
CTCTTCTGGTATTTCATAGCGGCAGGTTTTCGTCGATTAAATGTCACCCCAAATAAGACAAAAGGTAATATCAAGTAATAACTATGTGTCATTATGCCGTTCTTAAGTTATTTCATAACTCCAAAAGGTCTCAAGGAATACAATCCAGAAGAGTTCGCAAAGAAGATCAGCGAGCCAGGTTCAAAAGTAATTGATGTTCGTACCGCGATGGAGTATAATCATAATCACATCAAATCCGCCACTCACGTTCCGCTGGGCACGATAAAACATGAACTATCTTCTATGAATAAGACGGACAGGCTCTTTCTCGTGTGCGCAACAGGTCATAGAAGCAGGGCTGCTGCCACGATTCTCATTAAGAATGGCTTCAATGACGTTGCACATTTAAGCGGCGGAATGACGGCCTGGAAAAAATTTAAAGTTCATAAGGACTGATTCTGGCTGTTGCAAAGTCCAGATTAAGCAGAAGAGAATTCTGCCCTTATAAATCCTGCATCTTCGATAATCGTGACTGGAATATCAATTTCCTTCGAAATTTTTTCAAAATCCGTCTTATTCAGAAGGTGTGATCTGACAAATTTCCTGTTGATGCTTCTATTATCTGTGATCTCGTATATGAGGAGCGATCCTCCAGGATTGAGTCGCTTCATTAAGAAGGCTATAGCCTCATCTTTGTTCTTCCAGTGGTGGAAAGAAAGCGTTGTTATAATAACGTCAAATGTCTGATTACCCGGGATATCCCTGCTGCTACCCAACTCGAATTTAAGATTTTTAGATAGCCCTAGCTTTTTGGAATGCTTACCTGCAAGCTTAACCATAAATGGAGATGGATCAACCCCGAACGCGCTAATTTCCGGTGATATCTCAACAATCTTGCAGAGGATGTATCCTCTTCCAGATCCAACATCCATTATTGACTTAAAGGAGTGTTTGCCAATATCTGAAATTACAAACTTGTAAAAGTCCCTTATAGTCTTGCTCGCCTTTGTAAAATTGTACATCCTGCTACCAAAGTAGCCAAATTTCTCTTCACCGTCAAGATAAAGATCATTTTTTACTGTGTTTTCTGAATACATTTGAACGACCGGAATTATTTCTAAGATTACTTAATTTAAAAAATTAATGGCTCAGAATATTTTCTGAGCTTCGTGAACTTCGAACTTTGTTGGTGGGTTCACCTGCTTCACTAGGCCTAGAAGTGCATCCCTGCTTGGTGCCTCCCAGTTGCATATTGCCCTGTTCTTGTCTCCAAGAACCTGTACCGAGAGCAGCTTGAATCCCTGAGGAAGCTTGCTGTTCTTCTGCATGTCTATAATACTGCCAACAACCTTGAAGGCTGCGTCCTTATTCTTCTCTTTCCACTCATGTTCAATTATTAGGTTTGCCATTTTTACACCTTAGTATAGATATGTGAGCCCCTAATATACTATTATAGCCGTTCCAGAACGGTATAGGTCTAAGAAATTGGGGCAAAGGTTTATCTGGATTTCGTGCCTGAAAGAGGTTTTG